>JAIENC010000043.1 GCA_019751635.1 Mycobacteriaceae bacterium | reverse complement strand
CATTTTGACGCCGTCCATCGAGTGATCGGTCGCCCCGGCGTCATCTTGGTCGGCGAAGGTTCAGCGGCCAGGGTGAAACCGTTATTGACTCAGGAGAAAAAACGCACCGCACGCTTAGTCGGCGATATCCCGATCTACGACATTGTCGTGGGCAACGGTGACGGCGAAGTTTCGTTAGCCAAGTTAGAGCGCCATCTCGCCCGGCTGCCGGCAAACATCACTGTCAAACAAATGGACACCTTGGAGTCTCGCCTGACCGCGCTGGGTTCTCGAACCGGTAGCGCCGTAATGCCGAAAGGGCCACTGCCCACTTCCGCCAAAATGCGCGGCGTTCAGCGCACCGTGCGCCGTAAATAACAGGTTCGGCTAGCGTCGGACCACTGCGGTGGCAGTCAACCGGTCTTGCCCGCCACGCCCCGCGGAATCAGTGAACAACGGCGGAATCACCAACCCGATCAGCAAACCCCGACCAACCGCACGACCTAGACCTACCGAGCCAATCGGCAATCCACCATCAACCACCACCACGCGCAAACCCATAACGCACTGGCCGGGCGTGAAGCCGAACAGCCGCACCGACATCACCCCGAGGACAAACCACACCACCCAGACAGCGGTCGCCAGCATCGTTGTCGACATGACACCGAGCCGTAGGGCCAGCAGCGCCAGGCCATAAGCGATCAGCCAGTCGATCAACAACGCCGCTACCCGGCGACCCGTGGAGGCCAGTGCCCCCGGACCACTCTCCGGCCACTCACACGCAGATGACGGTACGCGAACCATGACACAACAGTAAGCATCTCCGCATGCCCGGCGTGCGTAACATCAACGCAACACATCGTTGATCAACGGGAAACATCGTGTCCATACCGTCAGTCCGCGGTTTACCAGTAGAGGAGCAAATCTGTGACGGAACTGACGCCCGACGACGTCTTCAAGCTGGCCAAGGATGAGAACGTCGAGTTCGTCGACGTCCGGTTCTGCGACCTGCCCGGTATCATGCAGCATTTCACCATTCCCGTTTCCGCCTTCGACAAGACCGTGTTTGAAGACGGCCTAGCCTTCGACGGCTCGTCGATTCGCGGGTTCCAGTCGATCCACGAGTCAGACATGCTGCTGCTCCCCGACCCAGACACCGCGCGCATCGATCCGTTCCGTGAAGCCAAGACGCTGAACCTCAACTTCTTCGTGCACGACCCGTTCACCCTTGAGCCGTATTCGCGCGACCCACGCAACATCGCCCGCAAGGCGGAGAACTATCTGATTAACACCGGTGTCGCCGATACCGCGTATTTCGGCGCCGAAGCCGAGTTCTACATCTTTGACTCGATCAGCTTCGACTCGCGCACTAACGGGTCGTTCTATGAAATCGACGCGATCTCGGGGTGGTGGAACACCGGTTCGCCTACCGAAGCCGATGGTAGCCCCAACCTCGGTTACAAGGTTCGCCCCAAAGGCGGCTACTTCCCCGTGGCGCCCAATGACCAATACGTTGACCTACGCGACAAAATGCTGATCAACCTGATCAACGCCGGCTTCACCTTGGAGAAGGGCCACCATGAAGTGGGTACCGGCGGGCAGGCCGAGATCAACTACAAGTTCAACACGTTGTTACGTGCGGCCGATGACATGCAGTTGTACAAATACATCATCAAGAACACTGCCTGGCACAACGGCAAAACTGTTACGTTCATGCCCAAGCCACTGTTTGGCGACAACGGCTCGGGTATGCACACCCATCAGTCGCTGTGGAAAAACGGTAGCCCGTTGATGTACGACGAGACCGGCTATGCCGGTCTGTCAGACACTGCTCGCCACTACATCGGCGGCTTGCTGCACCATGCGCCCTCATTGCTGGCCTTCACCAACCCGACGGTGAACTCCTACAAGCGACTGGTTCCCGGCTACGAGGCACCGATCAACCTGGTCTACAGCCAGCGCAACCGGTCAGCCTGCGTCCGTATCCCGATTACCGGCAGCAATCCCAAAGCTAAGCGGCTGGAGTTCCGCTGCCCCGACGCATCGGGCAACCCCTATCTCGCGTTCTCCGCGATGCTGATGGCCGGCCTCGATGGGATCAAGAACAAGATCGAGCCGGCGGCCCCGGTCGACAAGGACCTCTACGAGCTGCCGCCGGAGGAGTCCGCGAACATCCCACAGGCCCCCACCTCGTTGTCTGCGGTGATTGATCGACTCGAAGCCGACCACGAATACCTCACCGCCGGCGGGGTTTTCACGCCTGATCTGATCGAGACGTGGATCGCCTACAAGCGTGAGAACGAGATCGCACCGATCAACATCCGGCCACACCCACACGAGTTCGCGCTCTACTTCGACGTATAGCCCGTAGCAGCCTTGACGTGCACCACTAAGGCGACCAGGGGTAGGGGGCGGTAACTCGCCACCTACCCTGACTCGGATGCCAGCCAGATCGTCGCCTAGCCATACGTAGCGATAATCGGCACGTGAAGCACACCGAAGATGCGGCCATGCGGGCCTATTACCGTCGCAGGCTGGAGTTCGAGCGCAGTCGGGAAATCGTGGCGCGTATGCTTCCGCCGCCACCGACAGTAATTGCCGATATCGGCGGCGGGCCGGGACGATACGCGCGGCGGCTCTCTGACCTGGGCTACACCGTGGAGCACCGCGACATCTTCCCCCACATGTCGAGCAGGTCGCCGCGATGGATGCACCCGCGGTACATACCGCGGTCGGCGATGCCCGAGCTTTAGATCTGGCCGATGCCGCGGCGGACGCCGTGCTACTCCTTGGACCGCTGTACCACCTCCGCCGACACCACGATCGAGTAGACGCAACGGCGTATCGTGCGGCCCGGGCAGAGCGGTGAATTATTAGCGCTCGCCAAGGGCGACTTCACCGGCTACTCACATACCCCGGCCGAGTTGCGCCATGAGATCACGCTCGCCGACCTTTCGTTGGTGGATCTGGTCGGCATCGAAGGTACGCCGATGAGCACAAACGAGCTCGCGCGACGACTTGCCGACCCGGTGGAACGCCGGGCGTTGTTCGACGCCGCCCGGGCCATTGAGCGCGTACCGGAACTGCTGGGCATGAGCCTGCACCTGCTAGCGACCTGTACGCGCTAAGAAATGAAGAAATAGGGATAGCCGCGGGCCAGCCCTGCCGACTAACTTCCAAAAACCTTGCGCACCACGGCTTTCGCCCGACGAGTGATGCGTAGATAGTTGTCCAGGAACTCCCCACCATGAGAATTGGGCCACCCGGCAGCCACCGCAACAGCATTGAGCTGACGGCCAAGTCCGGGGAGTTGATCGGTGGGTTTGCCACGCACCAACACCAACGCGTTGCGGGCCCGGGTCACCGTCAACCAGGCTTGCCGTAACAACTCGACGTCATCGTCAGCAATGAGTCGGGCCGCCGCGATCGCGTCCAGAGTTTCTAGCGTCGAGGTGTTATGCAAGGCCGGTAGTTCATGTGCGTACTGCAGTTGCAGTAACTGCACCGTCCATTCAATATCGGCCAGCCCGCCACGCCCCAGCTTGGTATGGGTGTTCGGGTCAGCACCGCGGGGCAATCGCTCGGCGTCGACCCGGGCCTTGATGCGGCGGATCTCGCGCACCATCTCAGCCGATATTCCCTCGGCGGGGTAACGCGTCTTGTCCGCCATCAACAGAAATCGTCGACCCAGCTCCGCGTCGCCAGCGACCGCATGAGCCCGCAACAAAGCTTGAACTTCCCATGGCTGCGCCCATTGGGCGTAATAGGCCGCATAGGAACTCAGGGTGCGCACCAACGGACCGTTGCGGCCCTCGGGTCGCAGGTCGGCATCAATGTAAAGCGACGGGTCCGGGCTTGGCGTACCCAACAACGTCCGAAGCTGCTCAGCTACCGTCGTCGCCCAACGCACCGCCTGCGAGTCGTCAACACCATCTGCCGCCTCGCAGACGTACATCACATCAGCATCCGACCCATAGCCCAGCTCGCCGCCGCCCAGCCGGCCCATCGCAATAATGGCAAATAAAGCGGGGACGCTCCCATCGTCGGCGGTATTAGCCCGAATCACCGCATCCAACGCGGCCTGGAGCACCGCCCCGCAGAGTGAGGTCAGCGCCGCACATACCTGCTGGACCTCCAGCATGCCGAGCAAGTCGGTGGAAGCGATACGCGCTAGCTCACCCCGACGCATCGAACGCACAACTGCGACAGCTCGTTGCGGATCAGCATAGCGTTCCGAGGAGACGATCAGCGCATTCGATACCGTTTCCGGATCGATCTCGAGCAGCTTCGGACCGGATGGGTTGTCCCCGTACAGCTGGATAACTTCCGGTACCCGCATCAGTAAATCCGCCACATATGCCGAGGTACCCAGCACCCGCATGAGCCGCTTAGCCACCGAGGGCATGTCGCGCAGCGTGGACAAATACCAGCGGTGTGCAACCACCGCTTCGCTGAGTCGCCGGTAGGCCAGCAACCCACTATCCGGATCTGGGGTGTCCGATAACCAGTCCAACAGCCTGGGCAGCAGTACCGCTTGCACTCGACCGCGGCGGCCGCTCTGGCTGATCAGGGCCGACAAGTGGGTCAAAGCGTTCTGGGGTCCTTCATAGCCGAGAGCGGCTAGCTGTCGTTCCGCAGCAGCTGGAGTCAGGTCAGCGGAGAATTCCAAACCGTCTGGAACCAGCGATTCCAGCAGTGGCTGATAAAAAAGTTTGGCGTGCAGCCGTGACACCCGCAGGCTTTGTCGTCTCAATTCCTCACGCAGCACACCGGCCGCATCGTGGCGCCCGTCAGGACGGACGTGGGCTGCCCGCGCCAGCCACCGCCACGCCTCCTCGTCGTCAGGCGCGGGCAGCATGTGCGTGCG
>JAIENC010000001.1 GCA_019751635.1 Mycobacteriaceae bacterium | reverse complement strand
CCGCCGACCCCCGCACCACCGCCAACACCGGATGCCCCAACCGCTGCGCATCCGAAAGCCGCTCCACCACCAACATGCCGCCGCCCTCGGAGAATCCGGTACCGTCGGCGGCTGCCGCGAAAGCCTTGCAACGGCCGTCCGCGGACAAGCCTCGCCAACGGCTGAATTCCACAAAAATGTCGGGGGTAGCGTTAATCGTGACACCGCCGGCTAACGCCAGGTCGCACTCCCCCGACCGCAGCGATTGCACCGCCATATGCAGCGCCACCAGCGACGACGAACACGCGGTATCCACCGACACCGCCGGACCCTCCAACCCCAACACATAGGCCACCCGGCCCGAGGCGACACTGGAGAGCTGGCCAGTCAGCCGGAAACCTTCTACCGGTTCGGCGGAGAACATGCCGTAGCCCTGGGTCATCACCCCGGCGAATACTCCGGTGGCGCTGCCCCGCAGCCGCAGCGGATCAATCCCCGCCCGCTCCAAAGCTTCCCACGACAACTCGAGGAACATCCGCTGTTGGGGATCCATGGCCAACGCTTCGCTTGGCCCCACCCCAAAGAACGCGGGATCAAAATCGGCGACACTGTCTACGAATCCGCCGGTCTTGGTGTAGCAGGAGCCAGCAACGTCGGGGTCGGGGTGGTATAGCCCCGTCAGATCCCAACCACGGTCGGTGGGGAACTCCGAGAGCACCTCGCGGCCCCCAACCACCATCTCCCACAGCGCCTCCGGGGAGTCCACCCCACCCGGGAACCGGCACGCCATCCCCACGATCGCGATCGGCTCGCTGTCGGTTGCCGCTCGCACCGCCGGCAACTGCTTGATTTCCATTGGCAGTCCGGCGATTTCGGTGCGGATGTAGGCGGCCAGCCGGCTGGGCGTGGGGTAATCGAAGATGAGGGTTGGCGAGAGTGCCAATCCTGTAGCAGCTTTGAGCCGATTACGCATCTCCACGGCAGTCAGCGAATCGAAGCCTAGCTCCTGGAACGCTTTATCCGGGTCGATGGTTTCCGGGGCGACATTGCCCAACACCGTCGCGATATGCGAGCGCACCAACTCAAGCAGGACCGCGTGTTGCTCTTGCTCGGGTAGACCCTGCAGACGATGCGCTAGAGCCGATTTCGATTTAGCGGCGGCCAATGAGTCGTCAACGTGGCGCCGGGTTGGCGCGTTGATCAGGTCAGCGAAAATCGGTGGCATCCCACCCGCCTGAGCGGCGTGAGTTCGCAACGCGGCCAAGTCAATTCGAGCTGGCGCCAGATAGGGTTGATCGACAATGAGCGCGGTATCGAACAACTCCATTGCCTCGTCGGCGGAGATGGCCAGCACACCATCGCGGCCTAATCGGGCTAGATCAGCGGCATCAAGTTTGCCGGTCATGGCGCTGGCCTGTGCCCACAGCCCCCAGCCCAACGAGATTGCCGGCAAACCGTGGGCACGTCGATGCATCGCCAACGCATCGAGGAATGAGTTGGCTGCCGCATAGTTTCCTTGCCCCGATGCGCCCAGCAGTCCGGCCAGCGAGGAGAACATGACAAACGCCGACAGGTCGAGATCTTTGGTCAGCTCGTGCAGGTTCCACGCCGCGTCGATTTTGGCCCGCAATACGGTATCGAGCCGTTCCGGCGTTAGCGAGGTGATCACCGCGTCCTCGAGCACCCCAGCCGCATGAATCACACCGCAGAGCGGTCGCTGGGTGGGGATATCGCTGATCACTTTGGCCAGGGCAGCCCGATCGCCCACGTCACACGCCACCGCGGTAACGGTGGCATCAGCCCCGGCTAGCTGCGTTAACTCGGCAACCAACTCCGCTGCTCCATGCGCCTGCGGGCCTCGCCTGCTCACCAACACCAGATGCCGCACACCGTGGCTGGTCACAAGATGGCGGGCCAACGCCGAACCGGCCATCCCGGTACCACCGGTGATCAGCACCGTGCCGGTACTCAGCGCTCCGGGCATCGTCAGCACAACCTTGCCGATGTGGCGGGCCTGACTCAGATACCGCAACGCCGCCGGGGCTCGTCGCACATCAAAGGTTGTCACCGGGAGCGGCCGCAGAATACCCGCATCAAACAACTCCGCCAGTTCAAGCATGAACTGGTGCATCCGGGGACGGCCGGGCTCGAAAAGGTCGAAAGCGCGATACCGGACTCCCTGGTACTGCTCAGCGATCAGACCAGGGTCACGGATATCGGTCTTGCCCATTTCCAGGAACACTCCGCCAGGGGCAACCAGCCGCAGCGAAGCGTCAACAAAATCACCAGCCAATGAATCGAGCACCACGTCCATACCGCGCCCGCCGGTAACTGCGCGGAACTTGTCTTCGAACTCCAAAGTTCGCGAATCAGCGATATGCTCTTCGTCAAAACCCATGGACCGCAACGTATTCCACTTACCGCGGCTGGCTGTGGCGAATACCTCCAGGCCGAGATGGCGGGCCAGCTGGACCGCCGCGATGCCCACCCCACCGGTTGCGGCGTGGATCAGCACCCGCTGCCCAGGCTGCACAGCGGCGAGCTGTAGGAATGCGTAGTACGCAGTGGTGAAGACCGCTGATATGCCGGCGGCCTGGGAGTACGACCAGTCGTCCGGCATAGGCAGCAATAGCCGTACATCGCCGGCCACCCGGGTACCGCTGCCATCAGGAAAGAAGCCAAATACCCGATCGCCGAGTGCAAATTCGGTCACCCCGGGCCCAACTTCGACAACTACGCCAGCGCCCTCACCGCCCAGCAATGCGTCGTGGGTGAACATGCCCAGGCTGATCATCACGTCCCGGAAGTTGGTGCCCAGGGCGCGAAGGTCGACCCGGACCTGTCCGCCGGTCAGTGCGGCATCAGCGTTGGGGACTGGTTCAAGCCTGAGGTTTTCGAACGTGCCCGCACTGGAAATCCCCAACCGCCACGGCCGATCGGTCGGCGGTGTCAGGAGGCCATCGACGTCGCGGCTGCCCCGTGCGCGGGCGGTGTAGACGACGCCGTCCCGTACACAAACCTGCGGTTCGTTGGTCGCCAGCACGGCGGCCAACGTTTCCTGATGAGCTGCGTCATCGACGTCGGCCAGCACAAAACGGCCCGGATGTTCGGTCTGCGCCGAGCGCACCAATCCCCACACCGCAGCCCCGGCTAAATCCGTGCAGTCCTGGCCGGGCAGCGCCACCGCGCCTCGGGTGAGCACCACCAGGACACCCGAGTCCTGCTTGGCCAACCACGATTGCAGCGCCGCCAATACGTGATGCGTGCGTTGGTAGCAATCCGCCACCGGATCATCCGCTAGCGGCAGCGACTCGACAAGTTCGTACTGCGGCTGAGTCGTTGCGGTGCGGTCCACCGCGGCTGGCGACCAGACGACCTCGAACAGCCGGTCTGGCCCGGCTCCTGACATCGCTGCCGTCAGTTGCTGATCGCTCACCGGGCGAGCCAGCATCGACGACACCGACAACACCGGTAATCCCAACCCGTCGGCGAGCTCGATCACCACCGCCGACGGGCCCGCCGGCGCTATCCGGGCTCGCACCGCGGTGGCCCCGAACGCATGCAGCGACACCCCCTGCCAGCAGAACGGCAGTTCTACCGTGATGTGCTCGGTTTCCGTCGCCGCAGCTGCCAGGGCCAGCGCGTGTAAAGAACCATCCAACAGCACCGGATGCATACCGAACCCGGCGGCGCTACCAGCGCTATCCGGCAGTGTCACCTCGGCGAACAGCTCAGCGCCGCGGCGCCACATCGCGGTGAGGCCTTGGAACGCTGGACCGTAGTGGTAACCCCGCTGCGCCATCTGGGCGTAGCCGTCAGAGATGTCTACCGGTTGCGCCCCCGCTGGCGGCCAGGTCGATAAATCGCCCTGCGGCTCAATCGTTTGGGAGCTCAGGATGCCTGTGGCGTGACACACCCAGGGGTGATCGGCGTCGCTTCGGGAAAACACCGAGACGTGTCGGTGGCCACTGTCATCGACCGGACTCACCGTCACATGCAACGTCACCGAACCGGAGGCGGGTAACAGCAACGGTGCTTGCACAGTCAACTCGTCAAGCACCGGGCACCCAACTTCATCACCGGCACGAATGGCTAAGTCGACAAATCCCGCACCCGGGAAGAGCGCCACTCCAGATACCGCGTGATCTGCGAGCCACGGTTGGGATGCCGCGGACAGTCGGCCAGTCAACACCAGCCCACCAGCGCCCGGCAACTCCACCATGGCACCCAGCAACGGGTGTTGGCTTGTCTGGAGCCCCAACCCGGTGGCATCGGTTGACGTGCCATCACCGCAGAGCCAAAACCGTTTTCTGACAAAGGCATAGGTGGGTAGTTCAACAAATTTCGCGCCGGGCATTACGGCCCGCCAATCAACGGCCACACCGCCGACAAATGCTTGGGCGGATGAGGTCAAGAAACGCCCGGGCCCGCCCTCCTCTCGACCCAAGGTGGGCACCACAACCACGGGGGTGTTGCTGGGCAAGTGAGTGGTGAGCGTGTCTTCGATACCAGCGATCAACACCGGGTGCGGACTGGACTCGATAAACACCCGGTATCCGTGTTCGCCGGCACTGCGTACGGCCTGGTCTAGCAACACGGTCTGGCGAATGTTGCGATACCAGTAGCCGGCATCCAAGCCGGCGGTGTCTAGCGGGTGTCCTGTAACAGTGGAAAAGAACGTGGTACGCACTGATTGTGGCGCGATTCCACTGAGTGCCTCGATGAGTTTGTCGCGGATGGCCTCGACCGCAACCGAATGCGACGCATAATCCACGTCGATCTGCCGGGCACGCAGACCCTGTTCGGTGCAGTGCTGAAGCAGTTCGTGCAGCGCGGCCAGTTC
>JAIENC010000015.1 GCA_019751635.1 Mycobacteriaceae bacterium | reverse complement strand
CCCAGGCGAAAGCACTTCGTAGCGCCGAGAAAGCTGAAGTGGCGCAGAGCTTCCAGGCCTATGGCTGCTGGATAGGTTGACGGCCGGTCGCCGGGAAGGCGAGCGAGGATGCCGGGAGCCGCATAGGGATGATGAAAAACGCCGTCTGCCGACGGATCCGCCGCCAAGAACCCCGGATGATCCGTAGTCTATTGGCGCACGAAAGCGTGCTGACCCAGAATGATTACCCGGAACCCTGGAACGGACGACCATCTCTGTTCCAGGAGACGCGGCGCGACTCGCAGGAATACGTGGCATGAATATCTTGGGAATCAGCGGCTTTGAGAATTCGATGCCGTTCAAGCGAGCCCACTGGCCCTCGCTCGACGAACGCGAGTACCGGATTTCACAGGGCCACGATGCTGCGGCCGCCCTCGTAATCGATGGCGAGGTGGTCGCCGCCGCCGCGGAGGAGCGGTTCAATCGGGAGAAGCACAGTTCGCGCTTCCCGCTCCGAGCGATCGAGTACTGCATCTCGCAGGCCGATCTTGCGCTCGAAAAGATCGACGAACTGGCGCATGGGTTTGACTACGGGCCCTTCGAACAACTCTTCTCGCTCGACCCGGTTGCCTCGCAGCTATACCGCGAAGTCTATTCCCGCGACGCACTTCTGCGCCTCACGGAGCGGGATCTCGGTGGGTTTCCGGCGGACCGTGTTCATCACGTCGGCCATCACCTGGCCCACGGCGCGAGTGCGTATTTCACGTCCGGATTCGACGAATGCCTGGTCGTCGTCATCGACGGAATGGGCGAGGTAGTCAGCGCGACCGTGTATCGGGGCAATGCAGGACGCTTGGAGAAACTTCACGAGATCTCGGCGGCCCACTCGATCGGGATCCTGTACTCACTGGTGACGCTCCACCTGGGTTTCAATTTCGGCGCCGACGAGTACAAGATCATGGGATTGGCACCCTATGGCGATCCGCAACGGTTCCAGGCCTTCTTCGAACAGGCCATTGACTTGCGCCCGAACGGTTCCATCCGCGTTCCACCACTCGCCCTGAACCAGACGCGCGAAGAGCGGGAGAATCACCTGGGTACCCGCCGCTATCTTGCCGAGCATCTGGGTTCGCCGCGGACGCCGGACGACCCCATCACCGATGCGCACCGAGACGTCGCGGCAGCTCTACAGGAGGGTCTCGACCGGGCTATGGAACATCTCTGCGGGCACTTTGCCGCGCAGACGGGGTTGCGCAGGTTGGCGATGGCCGGCGGTGTCGCACTGAATTGCACCTCGAACGGAAAGCTGCTTCGATCCGGGCTCTTTGATGACATCTACATTCAGCCTGCTGCCGGAGACGACGGTTCTGCACTGGGGGCAGCTCTCTTCCGGGCCTCGCTACAAGACGGGGTTCTACCGAATCGGCGGTTTCCGGTGCCGTTTCTAGGTCCCGCCCCGTCTCGGAATGCCATCGAATCAGCGATCTCCGAGGTGGGGAACCGGATCGAAGTAGAACGGTTCGACGGGCTGGAGCTTGCGTGCCAGCGGGCCGCCGAGTTGATCCGAGACGGTCATGTTCTCGCGTGGTACCGGGGGGCGGATGGAGTTCGGCCCACGCGCGTTAGGACATCGCAGCATCCTGGCCGATCCCGGACACCCGGAGATGCGCGATCGAATCAACTCGATGGTCAAGATGCGAGAAGCCTTTCGGCCCTTCGCTCCTGCGGTCACCATCGAGCAAGTGCATCGCTGGTTCGAGGTTCCGCCGATGACCGAACTGCCGTACATGATCATCACCGCGGATGTCCGGGAAGAACATCGTGCTCAGCTGCCGGCGGTGACGCACATCAACGGGTCGGCCCGGGTACAGACGGTCAACAAGAACGACAACGCGTCGTTTCACACATTGCTCGGCGCGGTCGGCCGGACCACGGGTCGAGAGATGGTTCTCAACACAAGCTTCAACGTCAAGGGACAACCGATCGTTAACACCCCAGCTGATGCCGTGGAGACGTTCCTCGGCACCGGAATCGATTTTTTGTTTTTGGAGAACACCCTAATTAGCCGTCCTCGGTAAATGTGTCCCACCGCTCTTCGGCGCCGGGCTGTACCACTGGTTGCACCAACATCACCCGCCCCAGGTGAGAGCGCCCGGTGGGTGGGATCGCGGATTCGGGCTCGGGACGTTCCTAAAATCTGGTAATAAGTAACTCAACGTGGGCAACTCGACGTTTTTCTAGTGGCTGATGGCCGACAACTAACGGGAGAACCCGTGAGTATGAATTCATTCGACGACGACAATGGCACTTTTTTCGTGCTCGTCAATGACGAGGAGCAGCACAGTCGGTGGCCGTCACCGGCGCGAGCCGACATCCCATCCGGCTGGACTGCGGTTCACGGCGAGGCTGGCGACAGGCGTGCCTGGACTTCATCGACCAGAACTGGACCGACATCCGCCCCAGGAGCCCGCGCGAGAGACTTGCGGAAGTAAGCGTGCAGACCTTTTAGTCAGGTGAGCCGGCCGGACTCGGGGAGTCGGATGGATCTGGATCACCAGGCGGCGCCTCTTCTGCCGGGACCGCTGGATGTGTGGGGTAATCGGGCGGTGCTGGTGCGGGCCGCTGGGGGCGGGGTTGCTGTCCCGGTGTTGTGGGCCGCTCAGGTGGCGCGCGTGCCGGATGTGGTGGCGCTGAGGTGTGCGGGTCGGTCGATGACCTATCGCGAGGTGGATCGGGCGGCTAACCGGTTGGCTCATCTGCTGGCTGGTGCTGGTGCGGGTCCCGGTGAGTGTGTGGCGCTGTTGTTTTCCCGCTGCGCCGAGGCGATCGTGGCGATCCTGGCGGTGCTCAAAACCGGGGCGGCCTATCTGCCGATCGACCCCGCAGTGCCCGCGGCCCGGCTGCAGTTCATGATCGGCGATGCCGCCCCGATCGCCGCGATCAGCACCGCTGATCTGGCCGAGCGCCTGCGTGGCCATGGACTGCCGGTCATCGACATCGACGACCCCGTGATCAACACCCAACCGGACGCCGCGCTACTGAAACCGGGCCCTGACGACGTGGCCCACATCATCTACACCTCAGGCACCACCGGGGTGCCCAAGGGAGTTGCGGTGACCCACCGCAATATCACCCAACTGTTCGAGTCCCTGGACGCCGGCTTCGAACTGACCGGCCAAGTGTGGACGCAGTGTCACTCCTACGCCTTTGACTTCTCGGCCTGGGAGATATGGGGCGCGCTGTTGCACGGTGGACGGCTTGTGGTGGTGCCCGAAACCGTGAGCCGCTCGCCCCGAGACTTCCACGCGCTGCTGATCGCCGAAGAGGTCAGTGTGTTGAGCCAAACCCCTTCTGCGCTGGCGATGTTGTCGGCGCAGGGTTTGGAGTCGATTGCCGTGTTGATGATCGCCGCCGAACCTTCCCCGGTTGAGCTGGTGGAGCGCTGGGCACCAGGGCGGGTGGTGCTCAACGGCTATGGGCCCACCGAAACCACGGTGCATGCCTCCATTAGCGCACCACTGACCCGCGGGTTGGACGCGGTGCCGATCGGCTCACCGGTACCGGGCGCAGCTGTGTTCGTGCTCGATGAGTTTCTGCGTCCGCTACCCGCCGATGTGGTGGGGGAGTTGTACGTGGCCGGTCGCGGTGTGGGGGTGGGTTACTGGCACCGAGCCGGGTTGACCGGATCACGCTTTGTGGCCTGTCCGTTCGGGCCGCCGGGAACACGGATGTATCGCACCGGAGACCTGGTCCGCTGGGGTGATGACGGCCAGCTGTACTACCGCGGACGCGCCGACGACCAAGTCAAAGTCCGCGGCTACCGCATCGAACTCGGCGAAATATCCGCGGCGCTGAGCAAACTCGGCGGTGTCGACCAAGCGGTTATCATCGCCCGCGAAGACCACGCCGGCGACAAACGCCTCGTCGGATACATCGCCGGCAGCGCCGATCCGACCGCCGCCCGCAACACACTGGCCCAGCAGCTGCCGCCCTACATGATCCCCACCGCGGTGGTACGGCTCGACGCCTTACCGCTCACTCCCAACGGCAAACTCGACATCCGCGCCCTACCCCCACCCGACTACCAAGACCACGATCACGACCCGTACCACCCGCCAACTACTCCCGCCGAAGAAATACTCTGCGACATCTACACCCAAATCCTGCGACTGGACCGCGTCAGCATCGACGACTCATTCTTCGACCTCGGCGGTGACTCTCTCAGCGCCATGCGGGTCATCGACGCGGCGCAGGAGTCACTCCATGCGCACCTCACCGTCCGCGATCTCTTTGATGCGCCGGCGATCCGCCAATTGGCACAGCGTGTCGATGGAGTTGAGGGGAGCCAAATGGCGTTGGCGCCCGTCATTCGCCCCGGTGTGATTCCGTTGTCGTTTGCTCAGCGCCGGTTGTGGTTCCTGCGTCAGTTGCACGGACCCTCACCGGTGTACAACACGCCGATCGCGTTTTGGATCAGCGGGGAGCTGGACGTCGAGGCGATGGCCGCGGCATTCGATGACGTCATCGCCCGTCACGAATCGCTGCGCACGGTATTTCCCGACAACGGCGGCGTGCCTTCGCAAATGGTGTTGCCGGCGCGGACGGGAATGTGGCGGCACGGGGGCGCAGCGCTGGTGTCCGTGCAGGAGCAGGATCTGGCCGGAGAGTTGGCGGCGCTGGCCGGCTATCAGTTTGATCTGTCAGCGGAAGTCCCGATTCGCGCGCAGATCTTTTCAGTGGGCGCCGAGCTGTATGTGGTAGTTATCGTGTTGCACCACATTGCTTTTGACGGTTGGTCATTGTCTCCGATGTTCCGCGATGTGGGTGAGGCGTATCGCG
>JAIENC010000073.1 GCA_019751635.1 Mycobacteriaceae bacterium | reverse complement strand
CACACGCATGCACCAACCGCGGCACGGCGGCCGCCGCAGCCAGCCCAGCGGCAATCCCGACCGCCGAATCCAATGCGCTGGAGATCACCACGGGTATCTCGATCTGCGCAGCGATCTTCACTAAAGCCGTCATCCCACCCAGCGGAGCTACCTTCAGCACCGCAATATCAGCAGCCCGCTCGCGAACTACCCGCAGCGGATCGGCGGCTTTGCGGATACTTTCGTCGGCGGCAACCGGCACCCGTACCCGGCGGCGCAGCTCGGCAAGTTCACCAACAGTGGCGCAGGGCTGCTCGAGGTACTCCACCGGGCCAGTCTCGGTCAGCGCGGCCACCGCCGCCACCGCCTGGTCCACCGTCCAACCACCGTTAGCATCCACCCGAACCGTGGGAATCTGCGCCCGCACCGTCTCCACCCGGGCAACGTCATCAGCCAGCGTCTGACCAGGTTCGGCCACCTTCACTTTGGCGGTGCGTGCGCCGGGGAACTGGGCCAAAACGTCGGCCACCTGAGCAGCCGAGACGGCCGGCACGGTGGCGTTAATGGGGATGCGGTCGCGGCGGGCAGCCGGCGACGATCGATACGCCGATTCCAACGCGGACGCCAGCCAGGGCGTAGCCTCGACCGGTCCGTACTCCAAGAAGGGACCAAACTCACCCCACCCAGCTGGACCGTTAATGAGTGCCAGCTCGCGGGTGATGATGCCACGAAAACGCATCCGCATCGGCAACGCCACGACATACACGCGATCCAGAACGTCGTCGAGCGGTGGCGGCACAGCTCTATTGCAACACGTTCTAATCTGAACCGTATGAGCGACGAGCTGCTGCGGACTCCGATCCACAATGGGCACCTGCTGGTTGGCGCGCTCAAACGGCACCACGACAAGCCCGTGCTGTTCCTCGGTGACACCACGCTGACCGGCGGCCAGCTGGCCGACAAGATCAGCCAATACACCCAGGCCTTGGAAGCACTGGGGGCCGGAACCGGCACCGCGGTCGGTTTACTGTCGTTGAACCGTCCGGAAGTCTTAATGATTATCGGCGCTGGGCAGACCCGCGGCCACCGGCGCACCGCCCTGCACCCGCTCGGTTCGCTCGATGACCACGCTTATGTGCTGGCCGACGCCGGGATCAGCACGTTGATCATTGATCCCAACCCCATGTTCGTGGAACGCGCGCTGCGGTTGCTGGACCGAGTGAGCTCGCTAGCGCAAATTCTGACCATCGGACCGGTCCCCGCCGAGCTAGGTGGCATGCCGGGCCGGGCTCACGATCTGTCTGCCGAAGCCGAGAACTACCCACCCCAGCCACTGGTTGCTGCCGAATTACCGCCCGATCACCTCATCGGCCTGACCTATACCGGCGGCACCACCGGCAAACCCAAAGGTGTCATGGGCACGGCCCAGTCGATCAACACCATGACCGCGATCCAACTAGCCGAATGGGAGTGGCCGGCCAACCCGCGGTTCTTGATGTGCACGCCGCTGTCCCATGCCGGCGCAGCTTTCTTCATTCCCACAGTGGTCAAAGGCGGCGAGATGGTGGTGCTCAGCAAGTTTGACCCCGCCGAAGTGCTGAAAACCATCGAAGAGCAACGTATTACCGCAACCATGTTGGTTCCGTCCATGCTCTATGCATTAATGGACCACCCGGATTCGCATACCCGCGATCTGTCCTCACTAGAGACCGTTTACTACGGCGCCTCGGCGATTAATCCGGTCCGACTCGCAGAGGCGATCCAGCGCTTCGGCCCGATCTTCGCGCAGTATTACGGGCAGTCCGAAGCACCGATGGTGATCACTTATCTAGCCAAAGCCGATCACGACGAGAAACGGCTAACCTCATGCGGGCGTCCAACTTTGTTCGCGCGAGTCGCTCTGCTCAACACGGACGGACAGCCGGTGCCCCAAGGCGAGCCGGGAGAAATCTGTGTCAGCGGGCCGCTGCTGGCCGGCGGCTACTGGAATTTGCCGGTCGAGACCGCACAGACGTTCACCGGCGGCTGGCTGCGCACCGGCGACCTGGCCCGCGAAGATGAAGACGGCTTCCTTTACATCGTCGACCGGGTCAAAGACATGATCGTCACCGGCGGCTTTAACGTCTTTCCCCGCGAGGTGGAGGACGTGGTTGCCGAGCATCCGGCTATTGCACAGGTCTGCGTGGTCGGGACACCCGATGACAAGTGGGGGGAAGCCGTCACTGCGGTGGTGGTGCTGCGGGCCGATGCACCCCGTGACGATGCCTCAATCGCCGAGATGACCGTCGAGATCCAACGCGCGGTCAAGGACCGCAAAGGCTCGGTGCAGGCACCCAAACGGGTGGTTATCGCCGACGCACTGCCGCTAACCGGGCTGGGAAAACCGGACAAGAAGGCTGTCCGCGCCCAGTTCTGGGTTGGCGTCGGCCGCGCCGTCGGCTAAGCGGCCAGGCTAGCTACCCTGTCGGGCATGCCCGACAATCCTTTTAACCCCGCTGCCTGGAAACCGGTAGCCGGATTCAGCGACCTCACCGACATCACCTACCACCGCCACCTCAGCGATGCCACAGTTCGGGTCGCGTTCGATCGGCCAGAGGTGCGTAACGCGTTTCGGCCGCACACGGTCGACGAGCTGTATCGGGTGTTGGACCACGCACGGATGTCCCCGGAGGTCGGCACGGTGCTACTCACCGGCAACGGACCGTCACCCAAAGACGGCGGCTGGGCGTTTTGCTCCGGCGGTGACCAGCGAATTCGTGGACGTACCGGCTACCAGTACGCCAGCGGAAACAGCGCGGACAGCATTGATATTGCCCGCGCCGGCCGGTTGCACATTCTGGAGGTGCAACGGCTGATCCGGTTCATGCCTAAAGTGGTGATCTGCCTGGTGAACGGCTGGGCAGCCGGGGGCGGCCACAGCCTGCATGTGGTGTGTGACCTCACCCTGGCTAGCCGCGAGCATGCTCGCTTCAAGCAAACCGACGCCGATGTGGGCAGCTTCGACGGCGGCTATGGCAGCGCGTATCTGGCCCGTCAGGTCGGGCAGAAATTTGCCCGCGAAATCTTCTTCCTGGGCCGCACCTACACCGCCGAGCAGATGCATCACATGGGTGCGGTCAATAACGTCGTCGACCATGCCGAGCTGGAGGAGGTAGGCCTTCAGTGGGCAGCTGAGATCAACGCGAAATCACCCCAAGCTCAACGAATGCTGAAATTTGCGTTCAATCTTCTCGATGACGGCCTGGTTGGTCAGCAACTCTTCGCCGGGGAAGCCACCCGGCTGGCCTACATGACCGATGAAGCCGTCGAAGGCCGGGATGCTTTCCTGGAGAAGCGTGCACCGGATTGGAGCCCCTTCCCCCGCTATTTCTAGACTGTGCCGGGTGAGCAGGAATCCGTTGCGCCGATTAGCCCGACAGCTCGCTTTAGCCAGCATGCGGCCGCCTCTTGCGCCACAGCTGCTTGCCAACCGGCTTTCCCCGGAACCAGTCGATCTGGCCGGCAAGCGGGTACTGCTCACCGGAGCATCGTCGGGTATCGGCGAGGATGCCGCCGAACAGTTTGGCCGCCACGGTGCCATCGTGGTCGCCGTAGCCCGTCGCGCCGATCTGCTGACCGCAGTGGTAGACCGGATCAACGCTAACGGTGGCACCGCCATAGCGATCCCCTGCGATTTATCGGACCTGGAAGCCATCGACGCGCTGGCCGCTGACGTTGAGCAGCGCCTTGGCGGGGTGGACATTCTGGTCAACAATGCCGGGCGGTCTATTCGCCGGCCGCTGCGTGAATCCCTGGACCGCTGGCATGACGTAGAGCGAACTACGGTGCTCAACTACTACGCGCCACTGCGGCTTATTCGCGGGGTCGTGTCCGGCATGCTCGAGCGTGGCGACGGGCACATCATCAACGTTGCGACCTGGGGTGTCATGACCGAAGGCTCACCCTTGTTCTCGGTGTACAACGCATCAAAAGCAGCCTTGTCAGCGGTAAGTCGAGTGGTCGAAACCGAATGGGGCGCCCTGGGTGTGCACTCGACAACGTTGTACTACCCACTGGTGGCGACCCCGATGATCTCTCCGACCAAGGCTTACGTCGGCGCTCCCGCTCTCACCTCACAAGAAGCCGCTGAGTGGATGATCACCGCCGCTCAGCATCGTCCGATCCGGATAGCGCCACGGGTTGCTGTGGCCGTCAACACCCTAGACAGCATTGGCCCCCGGTTGATGAACACCCTCATGCAGCAGCGGTCCAACCACGCAGCAGACCCGGGCGTCGAATAACTCAACGCACCAGACAGTGGACCGCATGCTAGACACAGGGCATGGAGATCCTCGCCAGCCGGATGTTGCTGCGACCTTCGGACTATCAACGTTCGCTATGCTTTTACCGCGATCAGATAGGGTTGGCCATCGCCCGTGAATACGGTGCCGGCACGGTGTTTTTTGCCGGACAATCGTTGCTGGAGCTGGCCGGCCATGGCGCCCCGAAAACCGGGCACCCGGAGCTGACAACTGCCGCCTTTCCCGGCGCATTGTGGCTGCAGGTGCGCGATATCACCGCCACCCAAGCCGAGTTGCACAGCAAAGGTGTACCCATCGCCCGCGAAGCCCGTTGTGAACCCTGGGGCCTGCACGAGATGCATGTCGCCGATCCCGACGGGGTAACCCTGATTTTTGTCCAGATCCCGGAAAATCACCCACTGCGACGAGACACCCGAGGTGAACTCACCGTTAAGGAAAGT
>JAIENC010000173.1 GCA_019751635.1 Mycobacteriaceae bacterium | reverse complement strand
CCCGGCTTGTGCGTATGGCGTCGTTACCATCCGTCGCCGCCGGTCGGTAAGGCACTGATGTACGGGCCTAGCGATACCTGGTCGCGGATTGGCAGTGCGTCCTCACCCTATGGCGGGGAGATCGACGATTGCTCAGATGTTTTCGACATCCGTCGCTGGGTGGAGGGTGAGCCGGTGGTCTTGGGTGCGTTGACCGTGCTGCCGCGCGTGGTTGCCCATCCCACTGAGTCGTTTGCCTTGCGGATCACTGATCACACCGGGGCGTCGCTGGTTTATAGCGGTGACACTGGAGCGTGCGACGCCCTGGTCGAGCTGGCGCGGGGAGCCGAAGTTTTGTTGTGTGAAGCGTCCTGGACGCATGCGCCGGAGCGTCCACCGAACCTTCACATGTCGGGTACCGACGCTGGCCAGATGGCCGCACAGGCCGGTGTGCGGGAGTTGCTGCTGACCCACATTCCGCCATGGACCTCACGCGAAGAGGTGATTCGTGAGGCGAAAGCCGAGTTCGACGGTTCCGTGCATGCGGTGGCGTGGGGCGAAACGATCGATATCTGGCGCACCCATACTGTGGTGAGTTCACCCAGTTGAACTGATTAGTGGATGTCACCAAGACGCCACTAGGGTGGGCGGCGTGTCGAAACGAGAAGACGGTCGCCTCGACGATGAGCTTCGCCCGGTAGTCATTACCCGGGGGTTCACGTCGCACCCAGCAGGTTCGGTGTTGGTCGAGTTTGGCCAGACCAAGGTTATGTGTGCTGCCAGCGTTACCGAAGGAGTGCCGCGTTGGCGTAAGGGCTCCGGCTTGGGCTGGTTGACCGCTGAGTATGCGATGTTGCCGGCGGCTACCCACAGCCGAAATGATCGGGAATCAGTCAAAGGCCGGGTCAGCGGGCGCACTCAGGAGATCAGCCGACTGATTGGTCGATCGTTGCGGGCCTGCATCGACATGGCGGGGTTTGGTGAGAACACCATTGCCGTCGACTGCGATGTGCTGCAGGCTGACGGCGGTACCCGCACCGCGGCCATCACCGGCGCCTACGTGGCGTTGGCTGACGCGGTGACGTATCTCTCGGCGGCCGGCAAGTTGGTAGATCCGCGGCCGTTATCGTGTGCGATCGCTGCGGTCAGCGTCGGGGTGGTCGATGGCCGGATCCGGGTTGATCTGCCGTACGAAGAAGATTCGCGGGCCGAAGTCGACATGAACGTCGTCGCGACCGATACCGGCACGCTCGTCGAGGTACAGGGAACCGGGGAAGGTGCGACTTTCCCGAGGTCGACCCTGGATAAGCTGCTCGATGTTGCCCTGGGCGCGTGCGACACATTGTTTGCGGTTCAACGCGAGGCTTTGGCTCTGCCTTACCCGGGTGTTCTGCCGGCCGGGCCGTCGTCGCAGAAAGCGTTTGGCAGCTGACCCGGCTGCTGGTTGCCAGTCGCAACCGCAAGAAACTGGCCGAATTGCATCGGGTGCTTGCGGCAGCCGAATTGTCGGGGGGTGCTGCGGGGCTGACGCTGATGTCTCTCGACGAGGTGGCGCCGTTCGAGGAGACGCCCGAAACCGGGGCCGCGTTCGAAGACAATGCGTTAGTCAAGGCACGCGCTGGGTTCATCGCGACGGGCCTACCCACTGTTGCCGACGACTCCGGATTGGCGGTGGACGCACTGCACGGTATGCCCGGGGTGCTGTCGGCTCGATGGTCAGGTAGGCATGGTGACGACGCCGGCAATCTTGCCCTCTTGTTGGCGCAATTGAGTGATGTGCCGGACGACCGCCGGGGCGCCGCCTTTGTCTCGGCTTGTGCCCTAGTGTCAGGATCTGGCGAGGTTGTGGTTCGTGGCGTGTGGCGGGGAGCCATCACTCGAGAACCGCATGGCGAGCAGGGTTTTGGTTATGACCCGGTGTTTGTTCCGGATGGCTGTGACCGAACTGCCGCCCAGCTGAGCCCGGCCGCAAAGGACGCGATGTCGCATCGAGGCCGGGCGTTGGCGCTGCTGCTACCGGCTTTGCGGGAACTCGCTACCGGTTCGTTATAGACCAAAACGTGCCTTAACGTCTTTGGTCTGATAGTGCTCGACGATAATGCCCAGCACCGGAATGGTTCCAGACACCAACACGCCGATGGTTTTGCCGATCGGCCAACGCGCTTTGATCGCCAGGTTAAAGGCGGTTAATACGTAGCTGAAATACACCCAGCCGTGTACGACTTCGATCCACCGGATCTCGTGCTGGAAGGCTAAGTGCGAGACGATTTCGTAGCACAGCGCGATCAGCCACATGCCCGTTGTCCAGGCCATGATGCGATAGCCGAGCAGTGCGCCGCGAATCTTGGCGCCAGCGGTGCTGGGTGTGGCGTGTTGCGGTGTTGGTGGGGTGGTCATGCGGTGGTCCTGTTCTGCCTTTCGCTAGCGCGGTTGGCCAGTTCGGCCAGGTAGGTGTTGTACTCCCGCAGCACGGGATCGTTGCTGGCGTGCTGCCCGGCGGGGGGGCGCTGTGGCAGCACGCCTGGTGGTATCTCGGCGAGTATTCCAGCGGTTGGCGGTGTCGGTGGCGTCTGCTCATAGCGGATGAACTTGCGGTACGCGTAAAGGAAAAACCACGCGAACAACGGCCACTGCAGTGCATAACCGAGATTCTGGAAGGTGCCCGACACCGCTGCAAATCTGGTCCACTGCCACCACCCCAGTGCTAAACAGCTGCCAGCTCCGACGACCACCAGCATGATGAGTGCTGGTCTTCGGCGGTGAGTGGGGGACACCCTCTGACGGTACAGCGTCATGCCGTTGGCCCGGCCAGCTCATCCAGGCCGGTGGATACCGCCCTGCGGTATGCCGCAATCGGGGCCAGCGACAGGTCTGCTGCAGCAGGAGCGCTACGATCGCACACGGTAGGCGGGCGTGGCGGAATTGGCAGACGTGCCGGTTTTAGGTGCCGGTGCTCGAAAGAGCGTGAGGGTTCGAGTCCCTCCGCCCGCACAGACTGGGGCACGGGCACCGACCCTGATTTGTTGCCCTTGGTCGTCCCGAGAGCATGGGCGACGCCGATCTGAACCGTTCGCTGCGACTAAGCTGCCCGCAACCAAGGTGTGTGGGGGGCGAAATATGACTAGTGATCTGCTGCTACGTGTGGAGCACCGACGATTTCGGGTGGGCTGCACCGGCGGTTTGGATGAGAAAACCGCCTTGGTTGGCCTGGGGGTGTCAGGCGAGCTCGGTTGGAACGCGGACGTAGAGTGGCGGCTTCGGGCCACGGCGCTGGCGTTGTGTCCGGAACAGCCATTGTTCGGAGTGGCTGAATCGGATTGGCCCACAGCATTTTTGGTGTCCACGTCGGTTTCAGGCGATGCGCCTGAGCTGAGTTGTTGCTGGGACGTTGGGCGGTAACGTTGACGATAGCGATCCAGCGCTGGGGCCGGGGTGCGGTCTGGCGTGGCCGGGTGTTGGGTATGGGTAGCGAGCCTGGCCGATTCAGGTTGGCAATTCCCTGGCAGCGACAGAATTTTTTCACCGAAGCTCTGGACCTGGCTGTTGAGTTGATCCGCCGCTGCCTGCAGCCCACCTCAGCATCGGTTTTTGTTTCGCTGCACCAGCACTTCGGCGAGCGCTGGGAATCCATCCTTGCCAATGGATTGGCGCCCGAAACTTTACGGTTTCTGCAAGCCGGCGTCAGCCGTGGGATGCCGTTTGATGTGCTGCCCAGTTTCGTCCAGCTCGGGTGGGGTGCCAACGCCGAGCGATTCGACATGTCATTCACTGGTCGAACCGGCTGGATGGCCAGTGCGTTGGCCCACCACAAGTGGAAGTCCAAAAAGATGTTGGCCGATGCGGGGCTTCCGGTACCGCGGGGGTGGCTGGTGAGCGACGTCGATCGGGCCGAACAGGCGGTTGAGAATGATATCGGCTGGCCCGTCGTCATCAAGCCGGTAAGACAGGAGCTCGGTCTAGGAGTCTTCGCCGGAATTCCGGACGCTGAAACGCTGCGCCGCGTCTTCAACCGGACCGCCCAACACAGTGCGGGCAGCGTGATCGTGGAGAAGCACATCGCCGGCGACGATCATCGGCTGCTGGTCGTCGAGGGCCACTTCATCGCTGCGTCCCGACGGTTGCCCGGCGGGGTGACCGGGGATGGCCGTGCACACAATCGCCGAGCTACTGGAAGCGGTCAACTCCGACGTCCGGCGAGGCATCTCACGGTACAGCCTGCTCAAAAAGCTGTTGTTGGACGACGAGGCGAGCGACTTCCTGCGCAGGCAGGGACTTGACATCGACTCGGTGCCCGATGCCGGGCGCAGGGTTGTGCTGCGTTGCAGTGCCAACATCAGTACCGGAGGAACCGCCGAAGACGTCACCCATCTGGTCCACCCCGACAATCGGGCGCTGGCCGAGCGGACGGCGCGGGTCATCGGGCTCGACATCGCCGGCATCGACTTCCTGACCACCGACGTCAGCCGCTCGTGGCGGGACGTCGGCGGCGCGATCTGCTAGGTGAACGGCCAACCAGGGTTTCTTCCACACTGGGTGGCCGACCCAGACCGCGACATCAACGGGGAGGTTCTTGAGATCCTCTTCGCCGGGCGGCCAGCCCGGATTCCGACCGCGGCCATCACCGGCACCAACGGAAAAACCACCACAGCGGAGATGCTCTACACCATCTGGATGACGGCCGGGAAACTTACCGGGGT
>JAIENC010000122.1 GCA_019751635.1 Mycobacteriaceae bacterium | reverse complement strand
ATCTACTGGGCCCGGCACTGTAGCCCCCTCGCGCGAGCAGACGTAAAAGCCCCCGACACGCCGAGCGTGCGGGGGCTTTTACGTCTGCTCGCGCAGAGAAACTAGGCGGGCAGAAAACGGTCGCCGTACTTGGCTGCCAACTCGCGGGCCCGGGCCTGGAAGCCTTCTTTACCTCCGGGGTAGCCGACGATGTACTGCGCACTACCGCCGGTCCAGGGCGGGAACCCGATACCCATGATGGAACCGATGTTGGCATCAGCAGTGGAGGTGAGCACCCCTTCATCGAGGCACTTCTGGGTTTCCAATGCCTCCGCGAACAGCATCCGATCAATCATGTCCTGCAGCGGCGGCTGCGCCGAACCGGACTTAAACGCGGCCCGCAGACCCGACCAAAGACCCGTGCGCTTGCCGTCGGTGTAGTCATAGAAACCGGCACCTTTAAGTCGGCCAGACCGACCCAGCTCGATCATCTTCTCCACCACAGCTTCAGCCGGATGCGGCACGTAGGTGCCTCCCGCATCTTCTACCCCCTTGCGGGTAGCTACCGCGATCTTGTGCATCAGCTCTAAGTTGAGTTCATCGGAGAGCTGCAAGGGCGCCGCCGGATAGCCGGCCTGCAAACCAGCTTGCTCGATACTGGCCGGCTCAACCCCCTCGCCCAGCATTGCTAATGCCTCGTTGACGAACGTCCCAATCACCCGAGAAGTGAAGAAGCCACGGCTGTCGTTGACAACGATCGGGGTCTTGCCGATAGCCAAGGTGTAGTCGAATACCCGGGCCAGCGCCTCGTCGGAAGTCTTCTCACCTCTAATGATCTCCACCAGCGGCATCTTGTCGACCGGCGAAAAGAAGTGGATACCCACGAAGTCCTCTTGCCGCTTAACGCCAGTCGCTAGACCGGTGATCGGCAAGGTTGAAGTGTTAGATCCCAGCAGTGCGTTGGGTTCAACGATGTCTTCGATCTCCTGGAATACCTTGTGCTTGAGGTCCTGGTTCTCAAAAACCGCTTCGATCACAAAATCGACGCCCGCTAAATCCGCCGCAGTACCCGTAGGGGTGATCCGGTCCAGCAGCACCTTGGACTTCTCCGCAGTGGTGCGGCCTCGCTCTAACGCTTTGGCTTCCAGCTTCTCGGAGTAGCCCTTGCCTTTTTGCGCTGCTTCGAGGGTGACATCTTTGAGCACTACCTCGAAGCCAGCCTTAGCCGAGACATAGGCAATACCGGCACCCATCATGCCCGCACCCAGCACACCAATCTTCTTGATCGGCGTCTTGCCAATACCTTCAGGCCGTGAGCCACCAGAGTTGATGTGCTGCAGGTCAAAGAAGAACGCCTGGATCATGTTCTTAGCTACCTGGCCAGTGACCAGCGAAGCAAAGTAGCGACTCTCGATCCGGGTGGCGGTGTCGAAGTCGACCTGGGCACCTTCGACGGCAGCAGCCAGGATGGCCCGCGGCGCCGGCATCGGCGCCCCCTTGAGCTGCTTACGCAGGTTTGACGGGAACGACGGCAAGATAGCCGCCAGCGCCGGGGTAGACGGAGTGCCGCCGGGAATCTTGTAGCCCTTTTTGTCCCACGGCTGTACACCCGCCTCAGGATTGGCCTTGATCCAAGCCTTAGCCGCAGGCACTAATTCATCAACTGACGGCAACAACTCGTCGACGAGGCCGATCTCTTTGGCCTTGGCCGGCTTGAAGCGGGGACCTTGCACCAAGACGTTGACAAAAGCGTTCTGGATGCCAAACATCCGCACCGTACGGGTCACCCCGCCACCACCAGGCAACAACCCTAAAGTCACTTCAGGCAAACCGATCTGACTGCCCTTGACGTCGGCGGCGATGCGGTGATGACAGGCCAGGGCGATCTCCAGGCCACCACCAAGAGCGGTCCCGTTCATGGCGGCGACCACTGGCTTGCCCAACGTTTCCAACGTACGCAGTTGCTTCTTCACGGTTTCGACGGTGTCGAAGACGTTTCCGGCGTCCTCGGGCGTAGCCTGCACCATGGTTTTGATGTCACCACCGGCGAAGAATGTCTTCTTAGCACTGGTAATCACCACGCCGGTAATCGAATCCTTTTCAGCGACAAGGCGATCCACCGCCTTACCCATGGACTCGAGGTAGGCCTCATTCATCACATTGGTTGACCCGGACGGGTCATCCATGGTGAGCGTGACAATGCCGTCGGCATCTTTATCCCACTGAATTGTGTTGTCCGCCATGCGATTAAACCCTTTCAATGATCGTCGCGACGCCCATACCGCCACCAATGCACAACGTGACCAAGGCACGTCGAGCGTTGCGGCGTTCCAGTTCGTCGACCATGGTTCCGAGAATCATTGCCCCAGTAGCACCCAAGGGGTGGCCCATCGCAATGGCTCCGCCGTTGACGTTGAGTTTCTCGTCCGGAATGTTCAGATCTTTCTGGAATTTCAGCACTACCGACGCAAACGCCTCGTTGAGCTCAAACAAGTCAATGTCGTCCACGGTCAACCCGGCGCGGTCAAGCACCTTGCGGGTAGCCGGAGTCGGGCCAGTCAGCATGATCACGGGATCAGCTCCGCTGGTGGCAGTGGCCACGATGCGTGCCCGCGGCGTCATATTGCAGGCTGCCCCTACCTTTTCATTGCCCACCACGACCAGAGCGGCGCCGTCAACAATTCCCGAGCTGTTCCCACCGGTGTGCACGTGGTCGATCTTTTCCACCCAGTGATATTTCTGCAGCGCAACGTCATCGAAGCCACCGAGCGCCGCCAAACCCTCGAAGGCCGGCCTGAGCTTGCCCAACCCATCCTTGGTGGTCTCTGGCCGCATGTGCTCATCGTGATCGAGAATGAGCAAGCCATTCTGGTCCCGAACCGGCACCACCGACTTGGCGAAATAGCCACCTGACCAGGCCTCAGCCGCCCGTTGCTGGGAGCGCAGCGCGTAGTTGTCGACGTCGTCGCGGGAGAATCCCTCGGTGGTGGCGATCAGGTCGGCGCCAATACCTTGCGGAACAAACATGACGTCGTAGTTGGTTGCTGGGTCCATCCCCATGGCGCCGCCGTCGGAGCCCATCGGAACCCGGCTCATCGATTCCACGCCGCCGGCGAAAACCAGGTCATCCCAGCCGGAGCGCACCTTCTGCGCAGCGGTGTTCACCGCTTCTAGACCTGAAGCGCAGAACCGGTTGAGCTGAACCCCGCCCGCAGTGTCGGGCATGCCGGCAGCCATCACCGCCGCCCGAGCAATATCGCCGCCCTGATCACCCACTGGCGATACCACCCCGAGGATGACATCACTGATCAAGTTCTCATCAAGGTCAGGAAAGCGGTTGCGCAGCTCATCGATCAAGCCAACCACCAGACTCAGTGGCTTAACTTCGTGCAGGGATCCGTTTTTCTGCTTCCCACGCGGGGTGCGGATGGCCTCGTAAATGAAGGCTTGCTCGGACATGACTGGTTCCTGTTCTGCAGATTACTGTGGGATCCGGACCTGGGACCCATGCGGGTACCCTAACAATACGCTCGGCCAACCTGTTGGTTGGGAGCTGGTCGCACCGCTGCCGTTTAAGCTCAACCGGCATGACCGTGTCACGACTGCGGCCGTATACCACCACGGTGTTCGCTGAAATGTCTGCGTTGGCTGCACGTATTGGCGCAGTCAATCTTGGCCAAGGTTTTCCGGACGAGGATGGACCGCCGGCAATGCTGCAGGCCGCCCAGGATGCCATTGCGGGGGGCGTCAACCAATACCCGCCGGGGATCGGCATCACCGAACTGCGCCAGGCCATCGCCGCTCATCGTGCTCGGCATTTCGGTATCCAATACGATTCAGATACCGAGGTTTTGGTAACCGTAGGCGCCACCGAGGCAATTGCAGCCACCGTGCTTGGCCTGGTCGAGCCGGGCTCGGAGGTGTTGCTGATCGAGCCGTTTTACGACTCCTATTCGCCCGTGCTGGCGCTGGCCGGCGCGCAACGCGTCACCGTGCCGCTTGTCCCCGACGGCAGTGGTTTTGCTCTAGATACGGATGCCTTACGCCGCGCGGTGACACCCCGGACCCGAGCATTGGTGGTTAATTCGCCGCATAACCCGACCGGCATGGTGCTGACCACCACCGAGCTGGCCGCTATCGCAGAGGTCGCCATCGCGGCCGATCTGCTGGTCATCACCGATGAGGTGTACGAGCAACTGGTGTTCCCCACACCGCAGCGGCACCAGCATCTCCCCCTGGCCACCTTCGACGGTATGGCGCAGCGCACGATCACCATCTCCAGCGCCGCCAAGATGTTTAACTGCACTGGCTGGAAAATCGGATGGGCTTGCGGCCCAGCCATACTCATCGCTGGAGTGCGGGCGGCGAAACAATATTTAAGCTATGTCAGTGGGGCGCCCTTTCAGCCCGCAGTGGCTCAGGCACTCAATAACGAGGACGCCTGGGTGGCCGCACTGCGGACCCGTCTGCACCGTAGACGGGATCGGTTAGGCACCGCGCTGACCGAGATCGGTTTCGGGGTGCATGACAGTTATGGCACCTATTTTCTGTGCGCCGACCCACGCCCGCTCGGGTACTACGACAGCACGGCATTCTGCGCTGCCCTCCCGGAGCGAGTTGGGGTTGCCGCGATCCCAATGTCAGCGTTCTGCGCTCCGGCAAGCATTCCCGCCGAAATGTGGAAT
>JAIENC010000303.1 GCA_019751635.1 Mycobacteriaceae bacterium | reverse complement strand
CAACTAGACACCCATGCTGCTCCTGATCGGCTACGCAAGGGCGCCGGCCGTTACCCCCAACCGATAGCACTGCTTGCCCGACTCGGCGTCGACCTCGATCACGAGGGCGCCGGGCTGGGAGCTGGCATGCTCCAGGATGTCTTTGCCCGGCTTATCGAACTTTCTGACGACATCGGCTACCGAGGGCTACTCGTACACACCGAATCCGCCGAAGCCCACAACTTTTACCGTCACCTCCTCCCTGAATTAGCGCCAAGCCTTACCGACCAACTTCACCTCGTCCTGCTGATGAAAGACATCCGCCACACCCTGACCCGACGCTGATTCCCAAGCTTCAAACCCAAGCAGCGAGCACCGCCTGGATAGGGCCCAGAGCCCAATCCAGTTTCTTGTCAACCCGATTCAGGACCATCGACACCGTCCGACCCCGGATACATCACGGCCTCCGGGCTAAGACTTGACCCGTTATTGCCGGGGGTTCGGGACTGCCGGAAAGGCGGTGGATTTGATCTTGGTCTGACATGCCGAGCATGGAGCTTGGCGGGAAGGATCACTGATGTTGGAAACACTCGATCCCATGGCTACCGTCGTGGATCAACAGGAGTTCGCCCACCAATTGCTGGCTCAGGCTAAAGAACAAGGTATCGAGCTGATTGGCCCGAACGGGTTGCTCAATCAGTTAACAAAAAGCGTGCGGGAAGCGGCGCTAGACGCTGAGATGACTGAGCACTTGGGATATGACAAGTACGACCCAGTCGGGCGGGGCAGCGGCAATTCGCGCAACGGCACCCGCACGAAGACGGTGTTGACAGAGATCGGCCCTGTTGACATCGACGTACCCCGGGATGTGAATGCGTCGTTTGATCCGCAGATTGTCAAGAAGCATCAACGCCGAGATCAGCCGGATCACTGACAAGGTCGTCAGTGAGATGACTCAATGGTGTAATCGGCCGCTGGAGCCGAGGTATCCGGTAGACGCTATCCACGTCAAGATCCGCGACGGACAGGTCACCAACAGGCCCGTCTATGTGGCCATTGGGGTCACCTGCGCCGGTGAACGTGACATTCTGGGATTGTGGGCCAGCGATGGCGGTGAGGGCGTCAAATTCTGGCTGGCGGTGCTCACCGAGATCAAGAACCGCGGCGTCGGCGATGTGTGCATTGTGGTGTGCGATGGGCTCAAGGGCCTGCCCGAGGCGATCACCACTGTGTGGGATCGTTCGATTGTTCAGACTGCGTAATTAATCTGTTGCGCAACACTTTTCGTTACGAATCCCGCAAGTATTGGGATCGGATCTCCAGGGACATTCGACCGGTATACACCGCGCCCACCGAAGCCACAGCCAAGGAACGCTTCATCAAGTTCACCGCGGCGCGGGGGAAGCAGTACCCGGCGATCATCCGGTTATGGGAGAACGCCTGGAGTGAGTTCGTGCTGTTCCTGGACTACGACATCGAGATTCGCAGGGTCATGTGCAGTACGAACGCAATCGAATCCTTGAATTCCCGCTACCGGCGCGCGGTTCGCGCCCGCGGGCACTTTCCGATCGAGCAGGCCGCGATGAAATGCCTTTATCTCGTGACCCGTTCCCCCGATCCCACCGGCGGCGGTAAACCACGATGGGCAATGAGGTGGAAGCCAGCGCACAATGCGTTCGCAATCACCTTCAACGGCCGAATCACCCCGACCGGCCACTAACAAATGCCAAGGTCGGATCCACCGTTAATCCGACAGTCCCCGGATAAAGTCGAAGAGCCGCTTTGTCATGGATTGTTGGGTAAGCGTCGGCGCCAAATACGCTGGTTTGTGGGCGCAGCACTGCGCCCTCAAGTAGGCCAAAGTCGCGGAGTTTGCCAGGAACGACGAAGTGCGCGTTGAGCATTTGCACGTCGTCGGCGGTGAGGTACATCGTCGCCACTAGAGGTCCGCTAGTTTGTCGAAGGCGATCGAATGTTGTTCGAGCGTCTTAGCGAAAGCGGATCGCACCATGTCGGTATGGGCGTTCGCCTTCAAGTATTCGGTTAGGGCGCGTTTGATCACTTCGTTGGCTGAGGTATCGGTCACAAATGCGTAGTTGCGTAGCGCTTCGGCTAGTTCGGCCGGTAGGCGTACTGGTATGCGCACGGGTTGTTCTTTAGCGCAAAAAACATCAGCTTGAGCCATGGCACTATGGTGCCATAGTCCTTGCAGCCCGTCCACGGTGCAACCGCTCATTAATTGACATCCTCCACCGCATGAAAGCGGTGGATTCCCTTGGTCGCTAGGCGGCTTCAGGTGGATGAGGCGATGACGTTGAAGCAGGTTGACTTGCGGCTGCGGCTGCGTCGGCGCCCGTGAAGGTGCTTTGCGTTTAGATTGAAGCCGGCATTCCGCTGACTAGTTGGTGAGCTCGCTGATAGGAGAAGCCGAGGGCTTTTCCTATATCTCGCATTGTTAGTCCACTATCTTTGAGTTCTATTGCGGCGCGTCGGTATTCCTCGGCGGAGGCGGCTTGTGCGTCTGCGGCATCTTGACGCAGTTTTGCGGCCATATCGAGGTGGTGCTTTACGGTGTCGGGCAGGTCTACTTGAACTTCGACGTTGAACGAGTCTTCTGGTATTTCTAGCCAGACCGAGATGAGGTCGCGGGACATGGGTTCGACGTCAGCTAGGCTGCGGGCCCATGTCGGCAGACCCTCTTCCGGGTAGGCGCCGAGTCCGGGAATGCGGATGAGCCAGCCACGTTCAGCGTCTTGTCTGGCTATGGCGGTGTAGGTGGTCATCGCCACCATCCCCTTCCTAGTTTGGGCTGGCATTCTCTATAAATCTTTTCGGCGGCTGCGGTGGTGAAGTTGCGGTGGCGTTGAACTGGGATCATGGCGCCATCGAGGTCGTAGATATCGTGGTTGGCTCCGTGGCGTTTGAGGGTGAATGCTATGTCGTTGGCCTTGGCGGCGTCCTCGATCTTTTTGATGATTTCCGTCCGCTTCGGCATACTATCGGTCTAGTTCGGTCTAGACAATCAAGTCAAGAGCGGACTAGACATTGGAAACCTGCCGCCGTGCATAAGCTGAGGGACGCCTACCGCTCTAAGCCGAACGGACCAAACCCCACCGATGTAGTCGTAGCCGCAAACCCGGGCGCTGACGTGTTAACGCTGAGGTCTAGCCCCGCAGCCGTCTCCGGAACGGCCGTTTTTGTTTCCTGGACCAGTAGTTCACCCATGACTCGTGCGGCTTGAGCGAAGGATGCTCGTTCGATGTCGGCGTAGATGTCGGCGGTGATTTTGATGCTTTCGTGGCCAAGGTGTCGTGAGACGGTGGTGATGGGGATGCCTGCGGCGAGCATCCAGGAGGCACAGGTGTGGCGTAGGTCGCGCGGGGTGGGAGCCGGGTCTAGCTGCGCTTTCTTGACCGCTTTATCCCATATCGGCCGGAACTTGTGGTACCGGACCGGTTCGGCATCCCCGTCGGTGAAGAGCCAGTCGTGCCTGTAGTCGAGTTTCTGCAGGAGTGTCGGCGGTAGGTTGATGGTGCGCCGTGAGCGTTTCGTTTTTGGGGGTCCGATCTGGTGACCTTTGGAGCTGTATTTCCATGCGCGGCGGATGCGGACGTTCCAGCGGTCTGGTCGGCATCTCCGGGTTTGAGTGCGGTGGCTTCGCCCCAGCGGCTTCCAGATGCCACTAACAGCTCAAGCAACGGGCGCCAATACTCGGGCATAGCTTCCAGCAGCCGACGGAATTCGTCGCGTGACAGCATTCGAATATCTGAGTCATCGTCCTCGCCCTCACCACGGGGCAATCGGCGACCAGCCGCGGGATTAGCAGGGATGTGCTTGCCGACGGCCGCAGCGAGCGCACCGGACAGGAATCCGTGCTTGTTTTTGATCGACTTAGGCGCCAGTGGGCGGCCGGTCTTTTTTTGGCGTGGTTTCCATGTGTTTGACCCAGCGCGCGATGTCCTCTTCCCGTAACGCCGCCAGTGGTATGTCGCCGAAAAACGGGATGATGTCGTTACGCAGATACCGCTCGTAGACGTCGAGGGTGTATTGCTCGACACCTGTTAGGTGGTCGATGTGGTGCCGGACCCAGCCTGAAACTGTGACTTCACAGGCTTCGGCAGCGCGGTCGCGACGGCGCGGCTCTGGGTCGATGCCATACATGTCGAGTGCTCGATGAGGACCATGGACTTCCAGGGCGAGCTTGAATGCCTCAGCTTGCTTTTTGGCGTCGAATGTCAGGGCGGATTGGCGGCCGTCGATCTGGTAGAGCACCGCGTACCCGGTGGTGCCGTCGCTGCGAGGGTGTTCGCGGATGGAGGCCATTTAGGCGGTCACCGCCGGTCGCCTTCAAGGCGAAGTAATTAACAAGCGTTTGACACGGCTTAGGGTTGTAGCAAAAGTGCAGATCAAAAGTGGAGCTAAGGGGACTCGAACCCCTGACCCCCACACTGCCAGTGTGGTGCGCTACCAGCTGCGCCATAGCCCCGTATCGTTTGTGCTCATCGAAGTTACACCACAGCCAATATGCGTTCAAAGTCCGCGCGGCGACTCACCCAAAATGCATGAACTGCCCCAGGCTTTGTTCCTCGTTGCGCAAGGGGGCAACAGGTCGACTCTTGATATGGGAAGCATTTTGTCAAGTGAGCAGGGTGAAGCGGCGGCCGCAACCGTCGTCGCGGCCGCC
>JAIENC010000252.1 GCA_019751635.1 Mycobacteriaceae bacterium | reverse complement strand
ATTCATGAAATCTTAAATGATGCTCAGCCGGATTCCGGGAAATGGAGTGGTGCCGGAGCTGTCAAGTACTCCAACTTGAATAAGAAATTGTGCGACCTGGTCGACGCGATGCAAGAGGTTGACGCGAAAATTGCCGGTATTGTGCATCGGCAAGCGAATCAGGTTCAGCAAGCGCGCGTAGCGGTGGCGGGGGCGGCGATGGGGCTGGTCGGGGTACTCTTACTCACCGCAACGTTATCAGGGCGTACGGCAGCGTCGCTGCAAAAAGATGTCCCGTATTTCCGGGAAAAGTTTGGCTTTGCGGCAGCGGCGGGCGAAGGCCTGCCACTCCTGGCTGGGGGAGATGCTGGGGTTCACCCCGGATCGACCGGGAAGTGGTTTGGCTTGGACGGTTGGGTTGATATCTGGCTGCCTTATATCGTGTTGCCGCCGTGTATTGCAGCGCTTGCTGCAGCTCTGGCATGCTTTCTCGATTTAATCGCTCAGGGGTCTTTCAACGCCGGAGATATGCAAGATCAGATTGATGCTTACAGCGACGCGCATCGGGACGCGGCCGATATTTTAGACGGCTTGGCTAGTGCTGTGGTTACCCGACCGGGGGCGGCGCAGTCCACGGTTTCTCGGTATTGGGAAAATCTCGTCGTCGCTGATGACGCAGATGCGCTCATGGGCGTGTCCAAGACGGTCGGCATTGTCAATGCCCCGGCGGACAACCGTGTTCCGGTAGGAGTTTTTGCTGGAGATGGCGTAGCTCTTGGTGCCAGTGCGCTAGCTATGTCGGTTCCGGAGCCGCAGCCGCCACCGCTTGCTGGGCCTACCCAGGCCGCGCCCGGTCAGTCATCCGGGGCGGTCAATATGCTTTCGGAAGAGGTTTTTGCGCCAGCCCATCGGGGTGGCGGAGTGGACCGACATGTGCCGCCGTTGGCGTTAGCGGCGTGGCGACAGGCGGCTTCGGCAACAAAGCCTGTGACGAAAAAGGCCGCATCGGCGGAGGCTGTCACAGGGCAGGCCGTGTCTGGGCCGGCGGCGATTATGGAAAATGGTGACGATCAGCAGGCGGCACCGGGCCCACGTTATCCTTCGGGCGTACCCGGCGAGGTCGTGACAGTCGGGGCTGAGCAGCTGCTAGGGCCAGCTTGGGTGAATGGTCGCGCCTCGTCTGAGGGGGCGGATTTGCCGAGCCCGGTAGCGCACCGCGGTCAGATCACGTGAGCCCTATCACGTTAGGCTAGGCTAGACTAACTGCTTGGCGGATCCCTCCGGTAGCGTCATTGCCCAGAAACATTCTTGGTGCATCGCCGCCCTGGCCGCAATGCGGCGCTCGCGAGTGGCGCAGGTGTGCGCCAACGGGCGAACGGCTAAAGGCGGATAATGGCGGATCCCGGGTTGGGCAATGGCCCGTCTTCATGGAATGCGCGTATCACGCAGGTGCTCGCGCTTATTGAAGGCTTGTCCGAGCTTGCCGAGGTACTCAAAGGTGCTGTTCTCTGGGGGTTAGAAGGTCCACCACCTCAAGCGCCTACCGAAGACGAGGCGATTGATGTCTTCCATGTTATTGGTGAAATAATACTTTTTTTGATGGGCATCGAATTAGAAGATCACCTGATAGCGCGTATTCCGGACAATGGCACGGGAGTTCATGGTTATACCAAAAATGGTGTAGAGATATGTTTCATCATCGTGTTATTTATCATGATACTTTTCACGATTCTGGGATATCTTAATGGGTGGGGTCCTCCGGACGAAGGTGAAAAATTTGACCAAGGTCAGTCTCAATTTGATCGTATCTATGAAATTATAGAAAAGGCTAAGGCTGATCCGGATCAATGGTCTAGTGGCGGGGCCGTGAAATACAATGCCAAGAACCAGGTGTTATCCGGCGCCGTGCGGGACGTGGAGAACGCGGACAAGGAAATCGTCGGGATCTTGCAGCATCAGGCCGGGCAAGTCGCTAAAGCCCGAATAGAATTGGAATCGACCATGGGGTCGCTGGAAGCTTTGCTTGCCGTCATTGCTGGGGTAGCAGGGTATACGTTTCGAGCCAATCCCGCTTCTTTTGGTGCAGCAGAGGGTAGTCCGCCGCTTATTCAGGCCGAAGGGGGCGTCTCTCCATGGTCGGCATCGCCGGAAGCGTTGCTGCTGGAAAAGTGGTTATTACATATTGTGTTGGGGGCATCTATTGTGGCGGTAGCCGTAGCGATTTCTTTTGTTTCCATGTTGATCGATGAAGGGCGTTGTAACTCCAGCCGCCTGAATAAACGGAAAAAGAAATACGAAGATGCCCATGATGACGTGGTGAAAATTGCTCAGGGCTTAGCCGTGGGCGCGCAGGGGATCGCCACGACGTCGGCTGCATCTACTTCCGGCTTGTGGTCGATTCCGGCGAGATCTGATGCGTCGACAACCCTCTTCGAGGCAACCACGCTGACCGGGAGCAGGGCAGACAAACCCGCGTCGATACATGCTCGAGCCGGCGATGGTTTCGATTCTGGCAATGGCGTGGTGGATACGCCGCCCCGGGCGCCTGCGATATCGCAGGAACCGCAAACGCCAGTTGTCCAACCAGCCGCTACCGAGCTTGGTCAACCTTGCGAGAATCCCGCGACGCTACTGACAAGCCTCTTAACGCGGGTAAATCTGAGCGGCTCGATGAGCGAAAGGATTTCGCTGCTGGCATCCCTGACACGGATATCGTCACCGGTGGCCGCAGAACCCGCTCCTGGGGCCGCTGCTGCGGCTACCGGCATGGAATATGGGCCTGCGGTACCTGTCGAGGCAGGGCTGGTGGGTGCTGCACCGGCAGCCAAACCGATCGGGGCGCAGCGTAACGTGTGACAAAGGCCCGGTTCGCCAGATCCGGACGGCCTCGCCGCCGAAGCGTTTCGCGGCGTTCATAAACCCCTTGTCCGCAAAGGAAAGACGTGACCTCAGCTCCTGCTGTGCGGGTCCGGTTCTGCCCCTCGCCGACCGGCACTCCCCATGTCGGGCTGATCCGTACCGCACTTTTCAACTGGGCCTACGCCCGCCACACCGGTGGTACTTTCGTTTTCCGTATCGAAGACACTGACTTAGAACGCGACAGCGAAAAGAGTTACCTGGCTCTGCTGGATGCATTGCGGTGGCTTGGTTTGCACTGGGACGAAGGGCCCGAGGTGGGCGGCCCATACGGCCCCTACCGTCAGTCGCAGCGCAAAGACATCTATGCCGACGTACTCGCCCAGCTGGTGGCGGCCGGCGAAGCCTACGAGGCGTTCTCCACCCCGCAAGAGGTTGAGGCCCGCCACCTGGCGGCCGGACGCAATCCCAAGCTGGGTTATGACAACTTCGACCGTGAACTGACCAGCGCCCAGCGTTCGGCGTACCTCGCCGAGGGGCGCAAACCAGTGCTGCGACTGCGAATGCCCGCCGAGGACCTCGGTTGGCGAGATCTGGTGCGTGGCCAGACTAGCTTTGCGGCCGGCGTCGTGCCTGATTTCGCCTTGACCCGGGCCAACGGTGATCCGTTGTACACGCTAGTCAACCCGGTCGATGACGCCCTGATGCAGATCACTCATGTGTTGCGTGGCGAGGATCTGCTGCCGTCAACTCCGCGGCAGCTTGCGCTGTATCAGGCGTTGACCCGCATCGGTGTGGCGCAGCGCATCCCGGAGTTCGCCCATCTGCCAACGGTATTGGGGGAGGGCACCAAAAAGCTGTCTAAGCGTGACCCGCAATCGAATCTGTTCGCGCATCGCGATCGGGGTCTCATACCCGAAGGATTGCTGAATTACCTTGCGCTGCTGGGTTGGTCGATCGCCGACGATCACGATGTGTTTAGCCTTACGGAGATGGTTGCCGCATTCGATGTAGTCAACGTCAATGCCAATCCGGCCCGGTTTGATCAGAAAAAAGCCGACGCACTCAACGCTGAGCACATCCGGCGCCTTGGCGTCGAAGAATTTGTCGACAGACTCCGGGATTACTTTCAGATACACAACTACGACACCGGCCTAGCCGATGAGCGCTTTGCGGTGGCGGCCGCTCTGGTCCAGACCCGCATTGTGGTGCTGGGTGATGCCTGGGAGTTGCTGAAGTTCTTGAGTGAGAATGAATACACAATTGACCCTAAAGCTGCCGCCAAAGAATTAGGACCCGACGCCGGCCCGGTGCTCGATACCGCGGTGGCCGCGCTGGGCGAGATACCTGACTGGACCACGGCCAGCATCGGGGACGCCCTCAAGATGGCCTTGGTGGACACGCTGGGGCTCAAGCCGCGCAAGGCATTTGGTCCAGTTCGGGTCGCTGTCACCGGGACCTCGATTAGCCCGCCGCTATTCGAATCGCTGGAGCTACTGGGACGAGACCGTAGCCTGCGGCGGTTGCAGGCCGCTCGTGACCACGTCGGCTAAGCCCGGCGGATCTTTGGTAATCTGCCTGTCGGACCGTAACGCGTTGGCGGCAGTCGGACACTGCTGAACAGGGTTTTTAGGTCTCCATGGGGTATGGTGTAATTGGCAACACAGCTGATTCTGGTTCAGCCATTCTAGGTTCGAGTCCTGGTACCCCAGCGCGGTCAGCTATGCTGGCAGCTCGGATTAACCTCTGGCCCCGTCGTCTAGCGGCCTAGGACGCCGCCCTCTCACGGCGGTAGCGTGGGTTCGAATCCCATCGGGGCTA
>JAIENC010000309.1 GCA_019751635.1 Mycobacteriaceae bacterium | reverse complement strand
TCTTTGTCGCCGTGAACGACCTGGAACACCCCGGGCGGCAGGCCGGCTTCAATGAACAGTTCCGCCAATCGCACCGGAACAGATGGGTCGCGTTCGCTGGGTTTGAGAATGAACGCGTTTCCACACGCTAGGGCCGGCCCGGCCTTCCAGAGTGGGATCATCGCGGGGAAGTTGAAGGGGGTTATCCCGGCAACCACCCCCAGCGGCTGCCGCAGCGAGTACACGTCGATGCCGGTTCCGGCGCCTTCGCTGTAGTCACCTTTAAGCAGGTGTGGGATGCCAATGCAGAACTCGATCACCTCGATGCCGCGCTGGATGTCACCGCGGGCATCCGGCAGGGTCTTGCCGTGCTCCAGCGAAAGTAGTTCGGCGAGTTCATCGATATTGGCGTTAACCAACTCCACGAAGCGCATCATCACCCGGGCCCGCCGCTGGGGATTGTATGCGGCCCAATCTTTTTGGGCCACGACCGCTGAGGCCACTGCGGTGTCGAGTTCGGCTTTGCTGGCCATCGGGACAAGCGCCTGGATTTCGCCAGTGTTGGGATCGAAAATTTCGGCGGTTCGACCGGACTGGCCGGTGCTGCGCTGTCCGTCAATGAGGTGTGGAATATGTCTGTTCATGGGTGCCTTTGTTCGCTGAGCCGTTCGACGAATCTTTGGGTTTCTTTCCAGTCTGGCAGTAGGCCGGCGGAACGTACCTGTTCGAGGGTGGGTGCCTGCAGGTCGCGATCCGACAAGCTTGGCGGACGCCCGTCGGGTACTGGCCAGTCGATCCCCAGCGCCGGGTCGGTGGCGCAGATGGTGTGCTCGCGTTGCGGGTTGTATTCGGTGGAACACAGATACATCACCGTCGAATTGTCTTGCAGCGCAAGGAAGCCGTGCGCTAATCCTTCGGAGAGATAAATCGACTTGCGGTCACGATCGTCGAGTAAAACCGAATCCCAACGGCCGAACGTCGGTGAACCCAAACGGATATCAAAGACCACGTCGAAAACCGAACCGGAGACGCAGGTCACGTATTTAGCTTGACTGGGGGGTAGTTGGGCGAAGTGCAGGCCGCGCAGTACGCCGGCCGCCGACACCGAGCAGTTGACCTGCCGGACATCCAGCCGATGACCGGCGAACGCGGTGAACTCATGATCGGTCAGCCACTCGAAAAACAGCCCGCGCGAGTCGGAATGCAGCTGCGGGGTGATCTCCCAGGCGCCAGGGACATCGAGTTCGCGGGCGGGCATCTCACTGGCCTTGTTCTTGGTAGCGGGCCTCGACAGCGTCTTTGAGCGGGCGCCACCACGATTCGTTGGTGCGGTACCACTCAATGGTGGCGCGCAGGCCGTCTTCGAAATCGGTGTGTTTTGGTGCCCAACCTAACTCGTCATACAGCAAGGACGGGTCGATGGCGTAGCGCAGATCGTGGCCGGCCCGGTCGGCAACATGGTCGAAGTCGTCGGGGTCACGGCCCATCATCTGCAGCACGGTACGTAATACGGACAAGTTGTCGCGCTCGCCTTCGGCGCCGATCAAATACGTCTGGCCGCTACGGCCACGATCCAGGATTCGCCACACCGCGTCGTTGTGGTCGTCGACGTGAATCCAGTCGCGCACATTGGCGCCACTGCCGTACAACTTGGGCCGTCGGCCGGTGAGAATGTTGGTGATCTGGCGTGGAATGAATTTCTCCACATGCTGATAGGGCCCGTAGTTGTTGGAACAATTCGACAGCGTCGCATGAATGCCATACGACCGTACCCATGCCCGAACCAGCAGGTCAGCCGCCGCCTTAGTGGACGAATAGGGGCTGGACGGGTTGTAGGGGGTGGACTCGGTGAACCGCTGCGGATCCTCGAGACGCAGATCGCCATAGACCTCGTCGGTAGAGACGTGGTGTAGCCGCACACCGTGCCGGCGTACCGCCTCCAGAAGGGTGAATGTGCCAATGACATTGGCCTGCAGGAACGGCCTTGGATCGGCTAATGCGTTGTCGTTGTGCGTCTCGGCGGCGAAGTGCACCACTGCGTCGGACTCGCTAACCAGCGCAGAAACGACCTCAGCGTCGGTGATGTCGCCTTCTATCAGCTGGACACGGTCAGTGACCGCGGCCAGCGAGTCGCGGTTACCGGCGTACGTGAAGGCATCGAGCACTGTCACATCGTGTTCGGGATGTTCGCGTACCGCGCTGTGCACAAAATTGGCACCGATGAAACCGGCGCCACCGGTGACCAGCAGTCGCATGGTCAAACCCTAACCGAGAGCGATCCCGCGGGGCGAACGTGCGTGTCTGTACGCCCGACACGCCGCCTGGGCCGGAATTCTGTGCACGCTCGTGGTGGCCCGGTGCCGACGTTTTGGTCCAGCGCGTCAATCCGGGTATCCTACGAAGACGGTGCGGCATTCGTGTCGGCTCTTGCGTGCCCAGTTCTGGAATTTCGCGGAACTTCCTACCGGCCCACGTTTTGCAGTCGGACTGTTGCTGCACCGAGTCGGCCGCATCGGCCGACGTGAAAAGCGCATGATCAGTAGCTGGAGGATCGCCGGAAGGTTATGGCCAAGAAGGACGGTGCCATAGAGGTCGAGGGACGCGTGGTTGAGCCGCTGCCCAACGCGATGTTCCGCATTGAGCTGGAAAATGGCCACAAAGTGCTGGCCCACATTAGTGGCAAGATGCGGCAGCACTACATCCGTATCCTGCCCGAGGATCGGGTGGTCGTGGAGTTATCCCCATACGACCTGTCGCGGGGACGCATCGTATATCGATACAAATAACGAGCCGCCCCAAACTCTTGCCGGTTCAGACTGGCGCGACTAGGACTTTGTGAAAGAAAGATAGGACCGAGATAGCCGTGAAGGTGAACCCGAGCGTCAAGCCGATTTGTGACAAGTGCAGGGTAATCCGCCGGCATGGGCGGGTCATGGTGATCTGCTCAGACCCGCGTCACAAGCAGCGGCAAGGCTAACCGCGACCCAGTTAGCCCAGACCAACAACTGAATGCAGACCTCCCAGCACCCATGAGTGGATAGGCCACTCAGTTACGTCCGGAACGGAGGCCGGGCCCCGGAATCATCCGGGACGGGCTGGGATCAGACCTCCGCAAAGAAAGAGGATCGCCAGTTATGGCTCGACTTATGGGTGTCGACCTCCCGCGCGATAAGCGCATGGAGGTCGCGTTGACCTATATTTACGGCATTGGCCGTACCCGCTCGAACGCGATTTTGGCCGCAACGGGCATCGATCGGGATCAACGCAGCAAAGACCTCACCGATGACCAGCTGACTCGGTTGCGGGACTACATCGAAGGCAATGTAAAAGTCGAGGGTGATCTGCGCCGCGAGGTGCAGGCTGACATTCGCCGCAAGATGGAAATCGGCTGCTACCAGGGCCTACGGCACCGTCGTGGCCTCCCGGTGCGTGGTCAACGCACCAAGACCAATGCGCGGACTCGTAAAGGTCCTAAGCGCACCATCGCAGGCAAGAAGAAGGCCAGGTAAGACATGCCACCGAAGAAAGCGGCGACCGGATCGTCGAAGAAGGGGCAGAAGACCCGGAGACGGGAAAAGAAAAACGTCCCGCACGGTGCTGCACACATCAAGAGCACCTTCAACAACACCATCGTGTCCATTACCGACCAGCAAGGCAACGTCATTGCCTGGGCATCCTCGGGCCACGTGGGATTCAAAGGTTCACGAAAGTCCACGCCGTTCGCGGCGCAGCTGGCCGCCGAGAACGCTGCCCGCAAGGCCCAGGAACACGGGGTGCGCAAGGTTGATGTGTTTGTGAAGGGCCCGGGGTCGGGCCGGGAGACCGCGATCCGGTCCTTGCAGGCCGCTGGCCTCGAGGTGGGCGCGATCTCTGATGTCACCCCCCAGCCGCATAACGGCTGTCGGCCGCCGAAACGGCGCCGGGTTTAGTCAGGGCAGGTAGGAGAAAACAATGGCTCGTTACACCGGACCCGTTACCCGTAAATCGCGTCGTCTTCGCACCGACCTGGTTGGTGGCTCCCAGGCGTTCGAGAAGCGCCCTTATCCGCCCGGCCAGCACGGTCGCGCGCGGATCAAGGAGAGCGAATACCTGCTGCAGCTGCAGGAGAAGCAGAAGGCTCGCTTCACCTACGGTGTGATGGAAAAGCAGTTCCGTCGCTACTACCAAGAGGCCGTTCGCCATTCCGGTAAGACCGGTGAGGTGCTCTTGCAGATTCTGGAGAGCCGGCTGGATAACGTGGTTTATCGCGCTGGCATTGCCCGGACTCGTCGGATGGCCCGCCAGCTGGTGAGCCACGGCCACTTCACCGTCAACGGCGTCACCGTCAACGTTCCCAGCTATCGGGTGTCGCGATACGACATCATCGATATTCGGGACAAGTCGCTGAACACCGTGCCGTTCCAGATTGCTCGCGAAACAGCGGGCGATCGCCCGACGCCTAGCTGGCTACAGGTGGTAGGGGAACGTCAGCGGATTTTGATCCACCAACTGCCTGAGCGTGCCCAGATCGACGTTCCGCTCACCGAGCAGCTGATCGTCGAGTACTACTCGAAGTAATCCAATTCGCTGCTGCGGCAACCGTAGTGGCAGACCCCCGGAGCCGTAGTCGCGGTGCCGGACAACCTGAGCGGCATCAAATAGTGGGTGCCGAGAAGGAGAA
>JAIENC010000258.1 GCA_019751635.1 Mycobacteriaceae bacterium | reverse complement strand
ATGCGGGGGGGTTGGCCACCGGTCGAGTGTTTGTCGAAGACGTTGTTGACACGGTCGGTGTGGTCGACGGTTTTCTGCCGGTGTGCTCGGTGAAACCTGAGCCGGCAAGGCTGCATGGGCTGGCGGCGCCGGCGTCGCGGCGCGCCTGGTGGATCAACCGTATTAAGGACTGCTACGGGCTGCTCCCTTGAGCTTGTACCGTCATCCAGGTGATCAATCTGGCTTACGACGACAGCGGCTCTGGCGAGCCGGTGGTCTTTATCGCCGGTAGCGGCGGTGCTGGCCGTATGTGGCACCCGCATCAGGTGCCGGCCTTCTTGGCCGCTGGCTATCGCGTGATTACCTTTGATAATCGCGGGGTGGGCGCAACCGAAAATGCGGGTGGCTTTACTGCGCAGACCATGGTTGCCGATACCGCGGAACTGATTGAAAGCTTGGCTGCGGCGCCAGCGCGTATCGTGGCGGTGTCGATGGGTTCGTTCATCGCCCAAGAACTCATGCTTGCCCGCCCCGAACTGGTCAGCGCTGCTGTGCTGATGGGCACTCGCGGGCGGTTGGACCGTACTCGAGAGTTTTTTAGCACCGCCGAAGCTGAACTGACTGCTTCCGATGTCCAGCTCCCCAGCGCCTACGACGCGAAGGTTCGGTTACTTGAGAGTTTCTCCCGGAAAACTCTCAATGATGAAGCAGCAGTTGATGATTGGATTGAGATGTTTAAGGCGTGGCCGAGAAAGCGCACCCCTGGACTACGTTGCCAGCTTGATGTCGCGCCGCACACTAACCGGTTGCCGGCTTACCGCAGCATTGCTGCACCGGTGTTGGTGATGGGCTTCTCAGACGACGTAGTGACACCGCCGTATCTGGGTCGGGAAGTAGCTGAGGCGCTACCTAACGGTCGCTACCTGCACATACCGGATGCTGGCCATCTCGGATTTCTCGAGCGTCCGCAAGCTATCAACGCCGCTGCGCTGCGCTTCTTCGCCAGCGTGCGGGTATAAATCAAGGGTGAATCCTTCGACGACCCAGGCTCGCGTCGTCGTCGACGAGCTGATTCGTGGCGGTGTGCGTGATGTGGTGTTGTGCCCCGGTTCGCGCAACGCGCCGTTAGCGTTTGCGTTGCAGGACGCTGATGCGTCGGGCCGGATCCGGCTGCATGTTCGCATCGACGAACGCACCGCTGGCTACCTTGCTGTTGGTCTGGCCATCGGTTCCGGTGCGCCGGTGTGCGTTGCGATGACCTCGGGTACTGCGGTGGCCAATCTCGGTCCCGCGGTGCTGGAAGCCAATTACGCCCGGGTGCCGCTGATCGTCTTGTCGGCTAACCGGCCCTACGAGTTGCTTGGCACCGGCGCCAATCAGACCATGGAGCAGCTGGGCTACTTCGGTACCCAGGTGCGGGCCGCTATTAGCTTGGGGCTGGCCGAGGACACTCCGGATCGGATGGCCGCTCTCAATGCCACATGGCGATCAGCAACTTGTCGAGTATTAGTGGCCGCCAATGGATCTCGTACGGCTAATGCTGGTCCGGTGCACTTCGACATTCCGCTGCGTGAACCTTTGGTGCCAGATCCAGAGCCCGGTACTGCGATCCCGGCTGGGCGCCCGCACGGTATGCCGTGGACCTATACGCCGCCGGTTGTTTTCGACCAACCGTTGGACATCGACCTCACTGCCGACACCGTGGTGATTGCCGGACACGGTGCAGGTGTGCACCCCAACTTGGCGAAACTGCCGACCGTCGCCGAGCCGACCGCACCCACTGTGCCCTCGGGGGTCAACGCCTTACATCCGTTAGCACTGCCGCTGCTGCGCCCGCGCCAGGTGATCATGCTTGGCCGTCCGACGTTGCATCGAACCGTGTCAGCGCTGTTGGCCGACCCCACGGTGCCGGTCTATGCACTGACTACCGGGCCGCGCTGGCCGGATGTGTCGGGCAATTCGCAAGCGACCGGTACCCGGGCGGTCACGGTTGGTGCGCCTAATCCGGAGTGGTTACGGCGCTGCGCAGAGCTACATCGGCACGCTGTTCGGGCGGTGCGTGCGCAGCTTGATGCGCACCCATTGACCACCGGCCTGCATGTGGCCGCGGCCGTGGCCGGCGCGTTGCGGCCCGGCGATCAGTTAGTGCTGGGGGCATCAAATCCAGTGCGTGACGTAGCGCTTGTCGGGGTGAACACCGCCGGTATTGCTGTGCGCTCCAACCGGGGAGTCGCTGGTATCGACGGTACGGTGTCCACCGCGATCGGGGCGGCACTGGCTCATGAGCGCACCCCCCAGGTCGGTCCCGCGGAGGGTAGTGGGGTACCTCGGACTATCGCGTTGATTGGTGATTTGACTTTTGTCCACGACAGTTCCGGGCTGTTAATCGGCCCAACCGAGCCGGTGCCGCGGCAGCTGACGATCGTGGTCTCCAACGACAACGGGGGTGGCATCTTCGAACTGCTTGAGCAGGGTGATCCACGGTTCTCCGACGTGTCGGCACGCATCTTCGGTACCCCACACGATGTGGATGTGGGCGCACTGTGTCGCGCCTATCACGTGGAAAGCCAGCATATCGAGGTGGGCGATCTGCCTGCGGCTCTTGACGAATCCACTACCGGTATGCGGGTTTTGGAGGTTAAAGCGGACCGATCCTCGCTGCGACGGTTACACGCCGCCATCAAGGCCGCGTTGTGATGCTGCTCGCTAGGCAGAAAATATTGCTAGGCAAGGCGTTTCGGTTTCTTCATGGTGATCCACCAGATACCCGGGCCCGGCATATTGTGCGTTGGCTGCGGATTGGTGTGCTGCTGGTAGCCGGTTTAGTGACGCTGCAGTCGGTGCTACTGGTGGCCGGTGCCTGGCGTAACGACTTGGCTATCGAACACAACATGGGGGTGGCTGAGGCCGAAGTGCTTAGTGCTGGGCCACGGCGGTCCACTATCGAGTTTGTGACGCCTAATCGGATCACCTATCGGCCTGAACTCGGGGTCTTGTATCCGTCCGAATTAGCTACTGGGATGAGGATTTACGTCGAATACAACAAAAGCGATCCCACTTTAGTCCGCGTTCAACACCGCAACGCCAAGCTGGCGATTATCCCGGCGGGCTCTATTGCCGTGGTGGGCTGGCTGGTCGCCGGAGTCGTGTTAGTCGGGCTGGCGTTTATCGATAAGCGGCTAAGCCGTGCCGCCGGTGGCGTGGCCTCCTACCGGTAGCGTCAGGGTGGTGCGGCGCGCAAACCTGACCAAAGACCCACGGGAGGTGGCGTCAATGTTTGACGCCGTTGCCCACAAATATGACCTCACGAACACGGTGTTGTCGCTGGGCCGGGATCAGTATTGGCGCCGCGCTACTCGCTTAGCGATGCGGATTGGTCCGGGCCAGAAAGTGCTCGATTTAGCTGCTGGCACCGCAGTGTCCACGGTGGAGCTAGCTAAGTCAGGGGCGTGGTGCGTCGCCGCGGATTTCTCAGTCGGGATGCTGGCGGCTGGCGAAGCCCGCAAAGTACCTAAAGTCGCGGCAGATGCTACTCGGCTGCCATTCGGCGATGGCGTGTTTGACGCGGTTACTATCAGTTTCGGGCTGCGTAACGTTGTCGATCCACTGGCAGCTTTGCGTGAGATGGCCCGGGTCACTAAGCCCGGTGGCGGGTTAGTAGTCTGCGAATTTTCTACGCCCACCAATCCTGTGTTCGCTAGAGCTTACAAAGAGTATTTGATGCAAGGGCTACCGAAGCTGGCGCGCACGGTATCCAGTAATCCAGATGCCTACAGCTATCTCGCGGAGTCGATCAAGGCCTGGCCTAACCAGCCGGAACTCGCTCACCAGATTGCTCAAGCCGGTTGGTCAGCAGTGCGATGGCAGAATCTGACCGGCGGAATAGTGGCGTTGCATATCGCCGATAAGCGCTAAAAAAATCCGTCGATCTAGGTTGCAGCTCGGTACAGCACGGGCATTTGCTCTGGGCAGTAGTGGTCAATTCCGGCGGCGAGGAACTGCAGCGACTGTCCTTCGGTAGTGCCTCGAGGCAGATTGTGCTGCAGAAAAATAGCCGATTTATGCGCATCGGAGTCCACGCCACGGGCCAGTCGTTCGCAGGTGATTTTCGCTAGCCAGGAGTTGTAATCTTGCGGCCCGTAAATGCCGAAATTGTGCAACTGATTATTGAACACCGAGTCGTAGTCATCGGCCTGTGCTGGCGCGGCCAGTGCAACTGATGTTGCGGCTACGGCGATGATCACGGCGAGCCGGGGCCCCTTCATGGGCCCAACCATACTCGTTGACTGTGCAGTTTCTTGCGGTTGTTCCTCGAATTTTGTCGTCACAACCTGCACACTCGGCGCAGAGGGCAGCTCAGCTAAACGGCGGGCGGCGGTCTATCAGCCGCGATGCCGCGCCACCGGCGCGCCAGGCCCGGGCAACCCAGTCGGCATCTTCGTCGGTGACGAGATTGGCCATTACCCGCACGGCAATGCGCATCAGTGCCGCAGAGCGCATGGCACTTGGCCCTGTTGTGGGCAAGAAGCGAGGCAAAGTCAGCAGCAACGCCAGCCGCCGGGCAACAGAGAAGCTATAGCCGTAGTGGCGTTGCAGCAGCTCCGGCCAGGCCGCAGAAAAATTCTC
>JAIENC010000142.1 GCA_019751635.1 Mycobacteriaceae bacterium | reverse complement strand
GACTCGGGCGAGGTAAGTACACCGGCGGCCACGGTCACCACGGTTGCCAGGACTGTCGCGGCGCCAAACGTGGCCGCGATCCACGGGGTGAACCGCCGCAACGAGCTGTGAGCCTTCGCCTCGGCGGGCGGAGTATCGGATGGCGAGCCAAGGTCTATGACATCCTCGCCCGCGTGGTGGGTCTCATTGTGCGGGTCGGGGTCTGGCTTGGTGGTGGTTGCGCCGATGTGGCGCAACCAGTCTTGGTCGTCGGTGACTGGGTTCATGGGCGGTTGCTCCGACGGGTCGTGCACCGGCGGCAACGACGCTGGGGCAGAGGCTGGCGCGGCTGATGAGCTGCTGCGGGTGGTGTGGTCGATGCGCAGACATTGAGGTAGCCGTAGTTGCGGCGCGCCGTAAAGCCGGTGTCGTCTTCGCGCACGAGTGACGGGCGTTGATAGTGCGGTGTATGTGGTGGCGGTACGGCTACCGGTTGTTGTATCGGTGGGCGAATCGCGTCGGTCCGCGGGGTCTGTGCCCAGAGTTCGTGTAACCGGTCGTCGTCACGGCGGTGGCGACCATGGGCACTCACCGTGGCAACCACGACCCACCCGATGACAGCGACAATCAAGACGGGAGCGAGCCGGGTGACCACCTCAATGAGCGTCCACACCGTGAATATGGCGCCGGCGCCGATCACGCTGAGCGCTGCGAGGAATCCCTTCATGTCAACCTCTTCCCGCCGGCCGTTGATGGTGGCCTGTAGGTGAAACGGTAGATGTGTCTACATCAATGTGTCGACAATGCTGGATGATTTAAGCTGAAAATATCTATCTTTATAGATGTGAATGCACCTGATTGTGGTTTGGCCCGTCTTGACTACTTCGTTGGTGAGCGGCTCGCGATGTTGCGGATGACGCGCGGTGAGTTAGCGCGCCGCGGTGGACCGAATCGGTCCACCTTGCACAAGGCGATCAGCGGCTCAAGAACTGTTTCGATGGCAACACTGGCGCGGCTAGACGCGTCACTGGGTTGGGCGCCCGGGTCCGCGATGCAGATCCTGGATGGCGGCACCCCGCAGTCGCGTGTGCCGCGCTCTGCCGAGGATGCGCGTGTGCTGCCGGTGCTGCGCGCCGTCGACAGCATGCTCGACGAATGCCGCGGACTCCTGACCGATGTTCGCGGTCTGGTTGATGAGTTGCTGAACACCACTGGCGGCAATCGTGCCGGCTGAGACCTTCGACGAACAGCGCCGCGCCTGGATCGCCAGGCACGCGGGGATCTTCTTATTCCAGAAACGCCGCGCCGAACTGCTCGGGAAAAAGCTCCGATTCCAGGCCCGTATCCGGGCGGGGGCTCGCCCAGATCCCCACGACGATCAAGTGACCCCTGCGCTGGTGTTTCGTAGCCCATCGACATCCACCGGTGGATTGGAAACGGTGCTGGTCGCAATGTGCGCGGTGGTTGCACCGCTGGGCTGGTTGCTAGGACGGGTGATCTATCGCTGCATTCTCACCGTGATCCCAGAAAAGTTACGGGCGTACCCGATCCCGGCGTTGCTGTGGGCTGGCGTTCTGTGCGGGATGCCGCTGCCGCTGCTCTACGACCACTCCGGTGGTCTCTCGTCGGTCTTGGTGGTGCCGTGGTTGATTGCCCAAATCCCAGCAACCTTTCTGGCCGCCGCGGTCTACGGGATCTTGGAAGGCTGGCTAGCTGTCGACGGATCAAGCGACTGGTGGCCACTGACACCGATAGCTGCCGACATCGACGACGACCTACTCTTGGGTCCCGGCTACGTGTCCATGCCGACGGTGCTGGACCCGACACCGCCATCAAACAAGCCCAAAGAAGCGCCACGGCGCCGCACACCAACGCGAATCCAATGGTTTCCAATACTCAGCGGAGCAACAGTCGCGGCCATGTTGATTGCGTGGTACTGCTACATGGTCCTTTCCACCGTTTTGAGTGCACCGTTACCGGAGATGTGAGTGCCAGTTCCGGAACTGGGCAGGGCCGATAAGCTGACCGCTACTGGAAGCAAGCTTCCGCCGCTCGGTGAATGAGCCACCCCGGACAAGAAATGCAGTTTTTATGGATCCCGACCGACTCGTCACCACCTACCTGAACGCGCTCGCCTCGGCTGATGTTGCGGCCGTACTCTCGTTGTTCGAGCGATCTGGACAGGTGCATTCGCCGCTCTACGGAACAGTGCCAGCGTCCGAGTTCTATCCCGGGCTTTTCGCCGACACAGCACGGTCAACATTGCACCTACGTAAGACGCTCCACGGTGACGCGACGGTAGCGTTCTGGTTCGACTTCGATTGGGTGCTCGCCGACGGCACCCGCCTCGCACCGTTCACCGTTGTCGACGTCGCCGAATTGAACGACGATGGATTCATCACCAATCTGCACATCGTCTACGACACACACCCTTTGCGCGCGGTGTGGGAACGGCAACACGCAGCACTGGCCCCATAGCTTCGTGGCCGGTCACTTATGTGACCCAGGTGTCTTGCTCCTCGATATTCCGGCGTCCAGTGCCGCGCGTAGGGACGAATTGACCTGATAACGGACACGCCCTCACTGATAACGCGATCGTTTTCGAGCATGGTTACCCTGGAGGAAGCGGCAACTAGGAGGTTCAGGTGGGCGACAATAACGGGCTCGAGTCCGACAACTCGCTGCCGAGCCCGCCTCCGGTCGGTGAGTCTAAGCCGCCGCCGCCGCCGATCCAGTGGGAGACCGAGGTCAGCTGGCGAGGCCAGGATTCTTTCTCGCTGGGGCAAGCGGTCATCGATGTCGTGCGGAATGTGATTCACGGTGACCGCAGGGCGGGATGAACAAGGCGGCGAATGGGTTTCGTTCATCGCCAAGGAACTTGATCGGGAGTATGACCGGCGCGACGTGTTGAACGCACGCGCGTCTACCGCGATCACCGGTGCCACCACATTGGTGACCATTTCGTTGGCGGTGTTGGCGCTGCTGAAAGGCCAGCACTGCACGGTCTCGGGAGCGCTGGGGGTGGGGTCACTGTCGGGTGCGCTGGTGTTGCTGTTGACTGCGGCAGTGTTGGGCATCCTGGCCGGGGCCAGCGGCGGAAGGTTCGAGCTTGCGGCGGTCGGTGACATGAGACGGATGCTCGGTAACGAGCTGTGGGGCGCGGACAACGTTGACGCGCGCAACTACACTGCCCAGCTGAACTTGGTGGCCATTCGCTCGCTGCGAGCAGGCAACGGCGTCAAATACCGGCTTCTGGTGCTCAGCTTCTTTGCACAGGCCGTCGGAGTCATGCTGCTAGTGGTGTTCGCAGTGACGGTTGTCCGGGGCTGAGCGCAGTTAGCTTGGTGTCCAAGAACATTGGACTATCCCCGGTCAGTCGTTAGTCGTGTTTCTTTTCGAGGCGGCGTTGGATGGCTTGGTCGAAGATTGTGATGAATTCGGTCCAGTCGGGGATGTGGACGAGTTCGTTGGCGCTTCCTTGTTGTTTTCCGGTGGGGTCGATGCGCAGGAGTTGGGCTTCTTCGCGGTTTTGGGGGAGGAGTTCTTGCCAGTCGATCATTTGCCCGAATTGTGATGATTGGGAGCGGTTGCCGCTGTTGTGTTCGTAGGTGTCGGTGCGGCGGGTGGCTAGTCCGGCCCAGTGGGAGGCTTGTTCGAGTAGGTAGCGTTCGTGTGCGCCGTACATGATTAGGGTGCCGGGGAAGATGTCGCGGAGTGCGTCGGCGTGTTTGGGTCCGTAGACGACGTCGAAGTGGCTGGAGGCTTGCACGGTGGCCAGGATGTTGACGCCTAGGCCTGCGGATTCGCCGACGTAGGTCAGCAGGTTGGGTAGCGGGCAGGAGTTGCAGACTTCGTCGAGTTCGAGCAGTAGGCGGTGCTGGAGTTGGTGGTTGGCGGTCTTTTGGCGGAATCGGCGGATGATGGAGTCGATTAACGCGACGGCGGCACCGGCGGCGGTTCCGGTGTTGGGGGCTAGGACGAACAGGGTGGCGTCGGGTTCGTCGAGCATGTCGAGGTCGAAGGATTCGAGGCTGAGTTGTTCGGCGCCGTTGAGTGGGTTGTTGGTGTCGGCGGCGCTTAAACCTAAACGCACCCAGGGGGATACGGCCTTGGTGGTGGTGATTTTGACGCTGTCGCGCATCCGGGAGTCCATCTGTAAGACGGCGTGCAGGGGTTCGGCCAGCAGCGGATGCGGGCATAGTCCGTAGGCGGCGAGCCAGGACGGGCGGCTGATTGCGGCGGGTCGGGTGTTGTCGTCTGGGTTGTCGATGCCGAGGTCTTCGGTGGCTTGGAGCACCCAGGGCATTCCGCGGTTGTTTCCTTGCGGGCTGGCCGCGTAAAGCAGGCATGCCAGTGGTTTGGAGGCGGTGGATTCCCAGAGCCCGCCGGCGGCGACGGTCGTTCCACTAGAAACGCCGCCGAAGCCGACACCGGAGGTGGCCAGCATGGTTTCGGCGACGGTCAAGGCTTCATGGGGGTTAGTGATGGTGCGGGTGGGGTCGGTGACCATTTGGCGGACGGTGGCTGGCCAGACGAGCGTCTTTTCGGGGCGCAGGTCGATCACGGCGGTGACGCCGAGGCAGCGGATCGTTGTCACGAGTTCGGCGAGGTCTTCTTTGGAGG
>JAIENC010000279.1 GCA_019751635.1 Mycobacteriaceae bacterium | reverse complement strand
CGGATGTGCTGCGGGCCTGGGGCAAGCTGGGCTACCCGAGGCGGGCCAAGCGCCTGCACGAATGTGCAACCGTGGTGGCCCGTGACCATGCTGACGTGGTTCCTGATAACGTCAACGTGCTGCTGACACTGCCCGGTATCGGCAACTACACGGCGCGGGCAATCGCCTGCTTTGCCTATCAACAGCGAGTCCCCGTGGTCGACACCAACGTGCGCCGGGTGATCGCGCGTGCGGTGCACGGCCATGCCGATGCTGGTGCACCGTCGGCAACCCGCGACCATGCTCAGGCTTCCGCCTTGCTGCCCAACGATGCTAGGGCGGCGCCTTTTTCCGCCGCGTTGATGGAGCTCGGCGCGACAGTTTGTACCGCCCGAGCACCACGATGCGGGCTGTGCCCCCTGCGCGAATGCGCCTGGCAGCGGGCTGGCCAGCCCGCTGCCGCCGGGCCGCGGCGCCGTAGCCAGCCTTACGCGGGAACGGACCGGCAAGCCCGGGGCAGACTGCTCGATGTGTTGCGTGCCGAACCGACTCCGGTTACGCGGGCCCAGCTGGACGTGGCCTGGTTGATCGACACCACACAACGTGATCGAGCCTTACATTCGCTACTCGCCGACGGCCTGGTCACGCAGACACGTGATGGCCGGTTCGCTTTAGCCGGCGACGAGGGGTAGCAAAAACGATTCCACCGCGTGCCGATATACCTGTGGCGCTTCGTCGTGCACCAAGTGGCCAGACTCCGGCACAAACACATAACTGTGCTGCGGGCTTGCCGCGGCCATCGCACGCATCTGCCCGCCTGGGGTGACCGAGTTGCTGGCTTCAATGAGCAGCGCCGGCGCGCGCACCGCCCGCCACTGCGCCCAGTAGTCTCGGGTCCCCCATTCGGCGGCGATCTCGACCCATCGAGCGGCCTGACCATGTAGTCGCCAACCGGTTTCGCTGCGGTCAAAGGCTTCCAGGAAGTAATGCCCGGCTGTCGGGCCGAATTCGGCGAATATCTTTTCAGCAGAATCGAATTCAACAGGCAAGGCGGTAGCCCAGGGCGCCCACGGACCGGTAGTGCGGCCAAAGAAATCCGGCGCCATGTCCTCAACCACCAACGCCGAGACCAGCTCGGGATGTTCGGCCGCTAAGCACCACGCATGCAGGCCACCCATCGAGTGGCCCACCAACCTGATCGGACCACCCAGGACGGCCACCGCATCACTTAAGTCGGCCACAAACCGTTCCGTACTGATCGGATACGGGTCAATGACGTCGCGCCCCCGATGCCAGGGCGCGTCGTAGGTGTAGACGCTGCCCAGTCGAGTCAGCCACGGTAGCTGACGCGACCAGGTGCTCCCCCGGCCCATCAGGCCATGGACCAGCACTATCGGCTCCCCCTGCCCGCCCCGACGGGTCAGCAGGTCATTCGGCATGCACCTATTTTCGCCTGACCCGCGGTCAAGCTAGACCGCCTGGTTACCATGGCCCCCGTGCCGTTAATTCCTGCCCAGAAACAGATGACCGGGATGCTGGGCCATCCTGTGGCGGAAAACCCGATTGACCGCATGTTCGATGCGGTCTACACCCACTACGGCTTGCCGTGGCAGTTCTGGAAGAACGACATCGCCAACGATCACGAGCTGGCCCTGGCCGTCGCGGCTTTGCGGCCGCTGGGTTACCGCGGCATGGCAATCACGGTTCCCTACAAGGTGGCGGTAGTCCCACTGCTTGACGAGATCGACGACGACGTGCGGGCTATCGGCGCCGCTAACTATCTCACCATTGAGCAGGGCCGCCTGGTTGGTCACAATAACGACGGTAAAGGCGTTATTCGGGCGATCGAGAAGGTGGCGCCGGTACACGGTCAGCGGGTGGTGATGCTCGGCGCGGGCGGGGCGGGGCGGGCCATGGCAGTGGAGATCGCCTGGGCTGGGGCGGCCCACCTGACCCTGGTAACCCGTCGCGAAGCCCAGGGCCTCGAGGTAGCCAAGCTCGTGCAGGAGGCCTCAGGCATACCGTGTCAGTGGCAGCCCTGGAACAATCCTGTACCTGTACCGCGTGGCACCACGCTGCTGATGAACGCCACCCATCTCGGTTGCGCACCGGAGTTGGAGTCGGTTCCTGTGCAGTGGGATTCGGTAGATTCGGCCTGCATCGCCGTAGATGTCATCACCAACCCGCGCATCACTCCTTTTCTGGCTACCGCCCGCGAGCGTGGCTGCCGCATTGTCGACGGAGTGGAGATGTTGGTACAGCTGGCGATGCAAATTTTCGAACGCTGGACTGGAATCACCCCCACCGAAGCCGTGTTTCACGACGCAGTGGCCGCTGCGCTTGGGGAGGATGCCGGCGCTGTCGGCTCGGGGTGCTAACCGGATGACTGCCGGGCCATCTTGGCTTGCCCGACACAGGTAACCTACCGATATGCCAGTGGTGAAAATCAATGCCATCGAGGTGCCTGCAGACGCTGGCCCGGAATTGGAAAAAAGGTTTGCCCAGCGCGCGCATGCGGTTGACAACCAGCCTGGATTCCTCGGCTTTGACCTGCTTCGCCCGGTCAAAGGGGAAGACCGCTACTTCGTAGTAACCCGCTGGGAATCCGAAGAAGCGTTTCAGGCCTGGGCAAAGGGGCCAGCGTTGGAGGCCCACGCCGGTCAGCGAGCTAACCCCGTAGCGACCGGTGCATCACTGCTGGAGTTCGAAGTTGTGTTAACCGTTGCCGGCCACCGTCCGAGCGTGTAGCTAGCGCCGAATGCGACGTCCCGCAACAGCGTTGGTGGCCGCCGCCGCGCTCATCACAGGCCTAAGCACCGGGTGTTCTTCACCGCATGCTCCGCAGGCGAAAGCGGCCGATGCCGGGGTACGGATAGACACCCGAACACCTCCGGGGCTGCGCGCTCAGCAAACCATGGACATGCTCAACTCGGATTGGCCTATCGGCCCCATCGGAGTCGGCACCCTCGCCACACCCGCCATGGTGAAAACCATCGACAAAACGATGGAAGAACTGTGGTGGGACCGTCCCTTTACGCTCGCCAGCGTCGATATTGGCGCTAATACCGCCATGCTGCACCTGATCACGTCGTACGGTGCCCGCCAAGACATCCGCATCCATACCGACGATGATCGACTAGTCGATCGGTTCGAGGTGACCACCCTGCCCCCGCGGATTACCACATGGTCGGACGTGGACACCACCTTGAGTAAAACCGGAGCCCGCTATGCCTACCAGGTCGCCAAAGTCAACGCCGGCCGCTGCGAGCCGGTAGCCGGAACTAACACCAGCCAATCTCTGCCGCTAGCCTCCATTTTCAAGTTGTATGTGCTGTATGCGGTAGCTACCGCGGTCAAAGCCGGAACAGTGTCCTGGAATGATCAACTGACCATCACCGAAAAGAGCAAGGCTGTTGGCTCCTCGGGGCTAGCGTTACCGGCTGGCACGCAGGTTTCCGTGCGCACTGCCGCCGAAAAAATGATCGCTACCAGCGACAACATGGCCACCGATCTGCTAATCAACAAGGTGGGCACCCAGGCCATCGATCAAGCGCTGGTCGCCGCCGGCCACCACGACCCAGCCAGCATGACGCCTTTCCCCACCATGTATGAGCTGTTCTCGATTGGTTGGGGCGAACCAGATCTGCGTGCGCAATGGCAGCAGGCGTCCCCACCGGTCCGAGCCGAGTTACTGCAGCAGGCGAATTCTCGTGTTTACCAACCAGATCCCCGCCGCGCCCACACCCCAGCCTCGGAATATGGCGCGGAATGGTACGGCAGCCCAGCAGACATCTGCCGGATTCACGCGGCGCTGCAGGACGGCGCGGTTGGTGCGGCCGCACCGATCAAAGAGATTCTGGCTGCCGTCCCCGGCATCGAACTAAACCGCAACATCTGGCCCTATATCGGCGCGAAAGCCGGTGGCCTGCCGGGTGATCTGACCTTCAGCTGGTATGCGGTCGATAAAACTAAGCAGCCCTGGGTAGTCAGCTTTCAATTGACGTGGCCGCGCGACCACGGCCCTAGCGTGACCGGGTGGATGCTCAAACTTGCCAAGCAAGTCTTCGCTATGGTGCAGCCGAGCAATCAACAACCTGCTGGTTGACGCGCCGCAGCCGGCCGCTAGCCGAGCGGGCAACGCGTGTTGCCCAGCTTGAAGACTTACGCCCGGTGCAGCCCCGCCTTTGCCAGGTCCGGCTCGGCGGGCGGCTTACGAGTGCCGGTGAAGGTGAACACCGCATCTTCGCCGGGGCCTTCGCCGTCCCAGTTGTCCACATCAACGGTGACCAGCTGTCCTGGGCCAACCTCTTCGAAAAGGATTTTCTCGGATAGCTGGTCCTCGATTTCGCGCTGAATAGTGCGGCGCAGCGGACGGGCACCCAGCACCGGGTCAAAGCCGCGTTTGGCGAGTAACGCCTTGGCGTTGTCGGTCAGCTCCATCGCCATATCTTTGCTCTTGAGCTGGGTAGCCACCCGGCCGATCATCAAGTCGACCATCCGAATGATCTCGTCTTGGGTCAGCTGGTGGAAGACAATGACTTCGTCGATACGGTTGAGGAAC
>JAIENC010000160.1 GCA_019751635.1 Mycobacteriaceae bacterium | reverse complement strand
ATCGGCCAGCGGCACCTCGATGTCGAGCACGTCTTCCACGCGACGCAGCAAAGCGACTGTGGCCTTGGGGTTGGGTGGTTGAGACATGTAGTGGGGCACCGCTGCCCAGAATGTCACGGCCGGAATTCCAGCTGCCACGCAGGCATCTTGGAAGACTCCGGCAATACCGGTGGGGCCTTCGTAACGGGTTTCTTGCAAGCCGAAGCGCTGGGCCGACTCGGGGGAGTAAGCGGCACCGGAGACCGGCACTGGGCGGGTATGTGGAGTATCGGCCAGTAGTGCTCCGAGAATCACCACGGTGTCGACATTGAGTTGGTTGGCGATAGCTAGCAATTCCGCGCAGAAGGTGCGCCAGCGCATGTTCGGCTCTACCCCGTGCATCAACACAATGTCTCGATCACTGCCGGGCGGACGACAGTGCGAAATCCGCATTGCTGGCCACACCAGCTCCCGGGTCACACCGTCGACCTGGCGGATGACGGGGCGGTTGACCTGGTAGTCGTAGTAGGCCTCGTCATCGATCTCCAATATCGGTTTGGCCTGCCAGATCGTGTCCAGGTGCTCCAACGCATCGCTGGCCGCGTCCCCGGCGTCATTCCAGCCCTCGAACGCTGCCACGACGATGGTGTTGTGCAGTTCAGGTAGTGTCGCGCTGCTATCTGAGGAACTCACAGAGTTAGCCTACGGCCTGAGGTTCGGCAGCGATGCGGGCCGCGTTTCGTGGATTGATCATTGCCATCGGGAAGCTCACTATTTTCGTGTCTGGCATGACACGTGAAACAATCGCTGGCCGTGAAGACCTTCGAGAATTTGTTCGCTGAGCTTGGCGATCGGGCCCGCACTCGGCCGTCTGGAAGTGCCACCGTTGCGGCCCTAGACGGTGGAATACATGCGGTCGGCAAGAAGGTCCTCGAAGAGGCTGGCGAGGTATGGTTGGCCGCCGAGCATGAGTCTGATGACGCGTTAGCTGAGGAGATTAGCCAGTTGCTGTACTGGACTCAGGTGCTGATGATCTCTCGTGGGCTCACTCTCGACGACGTGTATCGGAAGTTGTGAACATGCTTCGAGTGGCAGTTCCCAATAAAGGGACGTTGAGTCAGCCGGCTGCGGAAATCCTTGCGGAGGCTGGTTATCGTCGCCGCACGGATCCCAAGGATCTCAGCGTTATTGACCGAGTCAACAGTGTTGAGTTCTTCTTTTTGCGGCCCAAAGATATTGCGATTTATGTCGGTTCGGGCGAACTTGATTTCGGGATTACCGGGCGGGATCTGGTTCGTGACTCGGATGCATTGGTGCGTGAACGTCTGGCCCTGGGATTTGGATCATCGAGTTTTCGCTATGCCGCTCCAGCTGGACGGGACTGGACGGTAGCCGATTTAGCCGGAAAGCGCATCGCTACGGCTTACCCCAGTTTGGTCCGCAAAGACCTCGCCGCTCACGGTGTTGAAGCTACCGTGATCAGACTCGACGGTGCGGTGGAGATATCAGTTCAGCTTGGCGTGGCAGATGCGGTTGCCGACGTGGTGGGTTCCGGGCGGACCCTGAGCTTGCACAATCTGGTGGCTTTCGGTGAGCCGCTTTGCGATTCAGAGGCGGTGCTCATCGAGCGGGCTGATCTAGCCGACCGTGGTGCAAGCCAAGCTGGCGCCCGTGAGCAGCTGGTAGCGCGCGTCCAGGGGGTGGTGTTCGGCCAGCAATATTTGATGCTCGATTACGACTGCCCACGTTCGGTGCTCGATCAGGCAACGGCAATTACGCCGGGGTTGGAGTCGCCCACGATCGCTTCGTTGGCCGATCCGGAGTGGGTGGCGATCCGCGCCTTGGTTCCTCGTCCAGACACCAATGACATCATGGATCGGCTCGCCGCGATTGGGGCAAAAGCAATTTTGGCTTCCGATATCAGGTTCTGTCGATTCTGATTACCGATCCGATCCGATCCGGTTATAACCCGGTGATGCACAGTACTTCGTCGAGGCTTGCGGTGGCCTGATTCGGCCGGTTCAGGTCATACATCGCCGGTCCGTGAGCCACCATAGTGGTCAGCACGTAGCGTCCGGTATCGGGTGCGCGGCGGACCACGTTTTCTGGTGCGGTGACGCCGATCAGCCTGGTTGCGTCAGCGAAATTGACGCCCACTTGGAATACCTGGGGTTCTGCCTGCAGCACCGCGATGAGACGGCCAATGAAGTTTTCTGGGGCAAAAAATTGCCACCCCTGGCTCAGATGCATCCAAAAACGCCCATTGATCTGGGTGCGCAGGTGAGCGATCTGGTCCTTGGTCTCCTGGGTGGAATCGGTGTGGGTGAGTTCTACGAAGCGATAGCGGTCCATGAGTGCAGCGCGGTCTTGAGCAGATAAGCCCACGTCAAGCACGAGGAAGCGGCCGACCCGGGTGATATCGGTACAGCAGCGCAGAAATGAGTTCAGCGTGCGTTCGGTGCTTTGCAGATCTGGACCGGAGATTAAGCTGACGGTCACCTCGACTTCACGGGGCCCCCGCTGTCGATGCGCCCGGTTGTAGGCAATGAGGCGTTGCACCAATGCGGTGTCCGGATATGGTGCCGCCATATCGATCATCGCTGGTACACACAGATCGCGGTTCTTGGTGATCCGTTGCCGATCTTGATCGGGGATGTCGGCTTGGGCGAGCAGCTGCCGCCATAGGGTGAATGCCTCCGCGCGTTTGCCTATCCAGGATGCGCAAACCGCTCGCTCGTCGGCGGCGCACCATGTGTAGATGTCTGCGCCGACAAAGAGTCTTTCTTGTGTGGGAAACGGTATTTCAGTGGCGAGTTTAGCGAAGAGATAGCCAAGTTGATATTCTTGGTTGCGGCGATACCATAAAGCAATAAAATACAATGGTTCGGCGCGGGTTGGTCGAAAATTCCAGGCTTTTAAGTAGGCGTCTTGAACGTCGGGCCAGGGCGTGCCGAGATTAGACATGCAAAGTGCCACTCGAAACAGTGCGTAATATACCTCTTCAACAAATCCGCCCATTTTAGTGCGCTGCGCATACCATTTCTGTGCGTTAACGAAATCGCCCAGATCGAAGTAACTTTGAGCTAAATAAAAAACGGACCGGCTGTCTGCGGGGTTGCGTTCAACTTCGGCCAGCAACAGATCGCGGTCGCGCTCGTATTTCCGCGGATCTAAGTTGCGGCCGCCCAGGGTGCGCGCTTCGATATGGTAATCGCCTTGCAGGCGGTCATAGGAGTACGTTTCGTCCCACGTAGCACATTCGTGGGTGACACCTTCGTAGCGCACCCGCGCCTGGTCTCGGAATAAATGTGGGCGCCAGTAGACATCGACGCCTAAGGTGATGCGCAGTGCGTAGATGTCAGCGCTGAGCTGGCTAAAGTCAGGGGTGCCAACGAGTTTGTCATCGGCATCCATCATCAAGATGTAATCGCCATGGCCCTTGGCCAGGTGCAATGCTTCGGTCCGGTTATGGCCAAAGTTGTGCCAGGGTCGTTCGTGCAGCTCGCCGGGGATGTCAAGGTCAGCCATGTGGCGTTTGATCAGAGCCTGGGTGCCGTCATCGGAACCGGTGTCAACAATTACCCACGAGGTTATGTACGGGGCAACGGAATCGAGCGCCTCCCGGATTATGTGCGCCTCATTGCGCACGATCATATTGAGACAGATAGTGGGCATAGCGGCTGTTCGTTCAGACACGGCGAGATCGTACTTGGTGATCGCCTGTCATGATCTAGGCATCGTCGACAGCAGATGAATGGATACACAACACTTCATCGAGGCTGGCAGTGTACGGGTCGCCGATTCGGCCTAAACGGGTGGTATCGAATAATGCCGGGCCGTCGGCAACCGTATCGGTGAGTAGATAGCGGCCCGTGTGGTGGCCTCGGCGAACCGTGTTTTCTGGTGCACTGATGTGGGTTAGCGTGGTTGCGTCAGACAGATTGATGGCGACCTGGACCACCTGTGGCTCGGCTTCGACTACTGCCATCAAGCGGGTAATGAGGTCTTCGGGAGCAAAGAACCGCCAGCCTTGGCCCAGATGCAGCCAGAACCGTTGGTGAATCTGTCTTGGGATCTGTGTGGGTATTAGCGATGGCCGATATTCGGGGTCGTGCTGGTAGAACTCAAGAAACCCGTAGCGCTCTGCCAGCACCGCGCGATCCTGTTCGGATAGGCCGGCATCCCAAAGCAGAAAACGCCCGATCCGCTCGATGTCAGTGCAGCAGTGCAAAAACGAGTTCAGGGTTTGTTCGATCTCAGACCGATCTGGCCCAGCGATGAGGCTGCACACTACTTCGCCAACGTGTGGATTGGCGGCTAGTTGCTGTACTTGGTGATCGGGGTAGTGCATTGCCGCACGAAGCATCGTTGGGACGCACACATCACGGTTGGTGGCTATCCGCTGCCGCTCGTGCTCGGGCAGGTCTGCTTGGGCTAGCAGGCGCCGCCACACCGTGAAGGCTTCGGGCTGCTTGCCGATCCACGACGCACAGACCGCCTGTTCGTCGGCTGCCCGCCAGGTATAGACCTCT
>JAIENC010000206.1 GCA_019751635.1 Mycobacteriaceae bacterium | reverse complement strand
CGAGAGTGGCGGCCAGTACCTTGGCTCGCTCGTTGCCGGTCTTGGTACCCAAGTCGTCCAGACTGGCGCCCAAAGCCAGGAACTCGCCCAGCGAATCCCAGCGCAGATGATTCTCTTCCACTAATTGTTTGACGTGTTTAGGAGCCGAGCCACCCGCCCCGGTTTCATACATTCCGCCACCCGCCATCAACGGCACAATGGACAACATTTTGGCGCTGGTACCCAGCTCAAGGATGGGGAATAAGTCGGTGAGATAGTCACGCAGAATGTTGCCCGTGGCGGCGATGGTGTCGAGCCCGCGGATCAAGCGCTCCAGCGTGTAGCGCATGGAGCGTACTTGCGACATGATCTGGATATCGAGGCCCTCCGTGTCATGTTCCTTCAGGTACGTCTGGACCTTCTTGATCAGTTCGTTTTCATGCGGACGGTAGGGGTCTAGCCAGAACAACACTGGCATTCCGGAAGCCCGCGAACGAGTAACCGCCAGCTTCACCCAGTCACGGATGGGTTCGTCTTTGACAATGCACATACGCCATATATCGCCGGCTTCCACGGTCGTTGTCAGTAGCACTTCACCGGTGGCGAGGTCCACGATATTGGCAACCCCATCTTCAGGAATCTCGAAAGTCTTATCGTGTGAACCGTACTCTTCGGCCTGTTGTGCCATCAGGCCAACATTAGGCACAGTGCCCATTGTTGCTGGATCAAACTGGCCGTTTGTTTTGCAAAAATTGATGATTTCCTGATAGATCCGGGAGAAAGTAGATTCCGGGTTGACGGCTTTGGTGTCTTTAAGTTTCCCGTCAGCGCCATACATCTTTCCGCCGGCACGGATCATGGCAGGCATAGATGCGTCCACAATAACGTCGCTGGGCGAATGAAAATTCGAGATACCCCGAGCCGAATCCACCATGGCCAGCTCAGGCCGATGCTCATGGCAACGGTGCAGGTCTTCGATGATTTCATCGTGCTGGGAGGCGGGCAAGGACTCGATTTTGTTATATAAATCGACCAGCCCGTTATTGACGTTGACACCCAGTTCATCAAAGAGCTGCTGATGTTTGGCGAATGCGTCTTTATAGAAGATTTTTACCGCATGCCCGAAGACAATGGGATGAGAAACTTTCATCATCGTCGCCTTAACATGCAAGGAGAACATGACGCCCGTCTTATAAGCATCTTCCATTTGTTCTTCGTAAAAATCGCATAAAGCTTTCTTGCTCATATACATGCTGTCGATAATGTCGCCAGCATCCAGTGACACCGCGGATTTCAGCACAATTGTTCGGCCGCCCGTGGTCACCAATTCCATTTTTACCTCGTGCGCACGGTCCAGTGTGATGGATTTTTCACCGTGGTAGAAATCGCCATGCCGCATGGTGGCCACGTGGGTGCGTGAAGCCATCGACCATGCACCCATGCTGTGCGGGTGTTTACGGGCGTACTCTTTGACTGCCTTAGGTGCTCGGCGATCTGAATTTCCTTGGCGTAAAACGGGATTCACCGCACTGCCTAAACAATTGGCATAGCGTTGTTTGATTGCTATTTCTTCGTCAGTCTTGGCGTCCTGCGGATAGTCCGGCAGCTGGTAACCCTTAGCTTGAAGCTCTTTAATCGCGGCCACCAGCTGAGGAACCGAGGCGCTGATATTTGGCAGCTTGATGATATTGGTGTCTGGTAACTGGGTCAGCCGGCCTAGCTCGGCTAGGTTATCGGGCACCTGCTGGGCTGGGGTCAAATAATCGGGAAACTCAGCCAAAATACGCGTGGCTACCGAGATGTCGCTGACTTCGATGTTGATGCCGGCTCGCTCGATAAAGGCGCGCACTACCGGCAAAAAAGCGTAGGTAGCCAACATCGGCGCCTCGTCGGTGAGCGTGTAGATAATGGTCGGTTGCTGGGCTGTCATAGTTGTTCTCCCGACATCACTATCGATCAGTTTTCAAAGGCTCCGTATCGTAGCGGCAGCTATCCCTATGGTGAGCTACGACGTCACGAGGACCATCCGCAGGGTAGGAAACCTCGGTGTTAGGAGTCGATCCCGGGCGACAACACGCCGACGCATCTCGCCGTCACCGCACCATCAAACCCGCCACCGACGTGCTGGGCTGGCCGCACCGAAGTAACCGGCCGCCCACCACTTGTGATCTGATCAGCCATTGTGAGCATCAAAGTTGCGTTGGAGCACCGCACCAATTACACCTTTGACCGGCTGGTCCAGGTCTTTCCGCACATCGTGCGACTACGGCCAGCGCCACACTCGCGCACCCCGATCGAAGCGTATTCGCTGCGCGTCGAGCCGGCCGAGCACTTCATCAACTGGCAGCAAGACGCTTTCGGCAACTTCTTGGCCCGTCTGGTTTTTCCAAATCCGATGACCGAGTTGAGCATCACGGTTGGGCTGATCGCCGACCTCAAGGTGATCAACCCCTTCGATTTCTTCATCGAAGACTGGGCGCAGATCTGGCCTGGCGGATCGGCAGGATTCGCCTATCCCGAGGCGCTGGCCGATGATCTCAAGCCCTACTTGCAACCCGTCGACGAAGGCGATCCCGGCTCTGGGCCGGGCGAGCTCCTGCAGGCATGGGTGCAGAATTTCGCCGTACCGAATGGCACCCGCATCATCGACTTCCTGGTCGCGCTCAACCACGCCATCAACATCGACATCGGCTACACCCTGCGCATGGAGCACGGCGTGCAAACCCCCGATTTCACGCTACGCACCGGGATTGGCTCTTGCCGAGACTCGGCGTGGCTGTTGGTATCGGTTCTACGTCAGATGGGACTAGCTGCCCGGTTCGTCTCCGGCTATCTGGTCCAACTGGCCGCCGACGTCGAAGCGCTCGACGGACCCTCCGGTCCGGCCGCGGACTTCACCGACCTGCACGCCTGGGCGGAGGTCTATCTTCCGGGCGCCGGCTGGATCGGGTTAGATCCGACCTCGGGCCTGTTTGCCGGCGAGGGGCACATCCCGTTAGCGGCCACGCCGCACCCCATGACCGCAGCGCCGATCAGCGGAGCTACCGAAACCTGCAACGCCACACTGGACTTCGCTAACACCGTCACCCGAGTCCACGAAGATCCCCGAGTCACCCTGCCCTACACCGACACGGCCTGGCAAGCGATCTGCACGCTTGGTGAGCGCATCGATCAACGGCTGGCGGACGACGATGTACGGCTAACCATGGGTGGCGAACCAACGTTTGTCTCAATCGATGACCAGGTCTCCGAGGAGTGGAAAACCGACGCCGACGGCCCGCATAAGCGCCAACTGGCATCGGATTTGGCTGCCCGATTAAAGGCGGCCTGGGCACCACAGGGGCTTATCCAACATGGGCAAGGCAAATGGTATCCAGGAGAGCCACTGCCGCGCTGGCAGATTGGGCTGCACTGGCGCACCGATGGGCAACCGCTGTGGAGCGATACCGCATTGCTAGCCGATCCCTGGCCACCCGAATCGGCCACCCCAACCATCGCACCCGGTGACAACGACTACCAGGTGCTGGCCAGAATCGCCGAGGGGCTAGGCCTGCCGCTCACGCAAGTTCGGCCGGCCTATGAGGATTCGTTGATCCGCCACCTAGCCCAGATACGCATGCCCAGTGGCGACCCGGTTGCCCCCAAAGATGACCTTGGCGCCGAGACCACTTCCGGTGATGACCGTGAGCTGTTAACGCGCCTTGACGACGAGATGGTGTCGCCGGCGGCGTTTGTTCTACCGCTGCACCGCCGCGATGACGACCTGGGCTGGGTGAGTGCGGACTGGCAGCTGCGACGCGGCCGCATCGTGTTACTAGAGGGGGATTCACCGGCCGGATTGCGGCTGCCGCTCAATTCGCTGAGTTGGCGGCCACCACCTGTGTTGCTCGATACCGATCCGACAACCATCGACGATGAGCTGTGCGCCGAGCCTGGTATCGCCGACCAGCCAGCGGCCATCCTCGAAGATCCCGAAGATACGCCGACAACGGCGATGGTCGCCGAGATTCGTGACGGGTTGCTGTACATCTTCATACCGCCCACCGAGGCGCTGGAGCACTTCGTTGATCTTGTTGCCCGGGTGGAGACCGCGGCCGCCGACGTGGACTGCCCGGTTGTGGTCGAAGGTTACGGCCCGCCACCCGACCCACGTCTGAAAACGGTGACGATAACCCCAGATCCGGGCGTCATTGAGGTCAATGTGGCGCCCACCGCAACTTTCTTCGAGGAATACCAGCAACTCGAGACCCTCTATGACCAAGCTCGTCGAGCTCGGTTATCTACCGAGGCGTTCGACGTAGACGGCACCCACGGGGGGACCGGCGGGGGAAACCACATCACCCTCGGCGGCATCACCCCGGCCGATTCGCCGCTGCTACGCCGACCAGATCTGTTGGTCTCGCTGCTGACCTACTGGCAGCGGCATCCCGCATTGTCGTATCTATTCGCCGGACGGTTCGTGGGCACAACATCGCAAGCACCACGAGTGGACGAAGGCCGCATCGAGGCGCTCTACGAAC
>JAIENC010000025.1 GCA_019751635.1 Mycobacteriaceae bacterium | reverse complement strand
AACCATCCGAATCGCGGACAGAAGGTAAGGCACCAACAACGCGTTCACCACAAAGCCCGAGCGATCCGAGCAACGCTCTACCTGTTTGCCCAACACGCTCTGCGCAAATTCGTCGATACGCGTCGCCGCAGCCGCATCGGTGACAAGCGTGGTCACAAGTTCAACCAACGGCAACACCGGAACCGGGTTGAAGAAGTGCAAACCCAGCACCCGCTGAGGGTTCTTGGTGGCGGCAGCAAGCTTCATGATCGGAATACTCGAGGTGTTCGACGCCAACACCGCGGCCGGATCAGTAATGACCCGATCCAGTTCGGCGAAGATCTGTTTCTTCACAGTTTCGTCTTCCACGACGGCCTCGATAACCAGCTGCCGATCGGACAGCTGACTCAGGTCGGTCACAAAGGTCAGTCTGCTCAGTGCGGTGTCGCGTTCCTGCTCGGTGAGCTTGCCCGCGCTGACACCCCGCTCCAGCGATTTCACCATGCGCTGGCGGCCCGCCGTGATCAACGCCTCGGCGGTGTCGAACACGGTTACCTCAATCCCCGCACGCACACAGACCTCGGCGATACCGGATCCCATCTGCCCTGCCCCGACGACTCCGACCCGCTGGATCACTACGTCCACTACGTCGCTCATCCTTTTCTCACCAAGAGTGAAGTTGTTGCGAAAAATCGGTCGAAATTTAGCAACAGGTTCACACTCGACGCAAAGCCGCGAGAGCTGAAGACCCGCCTTGCCCTATCCGCGGGGAAAAATCGCAGCAACGGCTTTGGCCTCCTCACCGACCGCGTATGTGAGCGTTGTCACCGCGCGGTCACCAAGACCAGCGCCGAGTACATCAGCCGAACCCGCTGGATACACATGCGAGATAATCTCTAGCTTGTCCCCCAACGCCACCGGCGCTTCGTGCTCGATCGTGATCCGCAGCGGCGTGCTGAACAACTCCGGATGTGCAGCCAGATAGTCCTCGATCACGCTCCAGTACACCGAGTTATTCATGTGATCAAACAAATCGATGTCGGTGACCCGAATCGGGAACTCCCGAATCTCTATCGCGTCATCGCGATTTCCTGGTCGTAGATAAGACTTCCACCGCAACCGATCTACCGCAGTGGTCCGATGCAGTCCCTCCAGAAAATCGTCGGAAATTCGCGACGGCATCTGCGTTTCCCGGTTGATGTTGATCCAGAATGCTTCGGATTCGATGAGCCCGTGCCCACGCTTGCCGTCTATGCGGACCCGCATCTCGCACCAGCGGTTCGACGTGCCCGAACACCAACGCCGCAGCCTCAACATGTCCTGAAACTCGATCGGGCGGATCAGGTCGATCATGGTGCGTCGCACGATCCACAACGGATGGGTCTCTTCAAAGCCCATCTCGCGGAGTTGGTCCTGGCCGATGTCTTGGATGTGACGAGCCGCCGCGTCTAAACGCAAACGGCCCTGGCGGTCAATATCCCCGACCCGCAGCGGCCATTCCCGATCGAAAACATCCGGGTGACCGTCAAGCACCGGCATCATCACTTTGTCCAGGCCCACGATCGTCACTCCCGTTTATTGCACGTGATAGCTCCGGGCACACCTGTGGTCATTACCCACACCAAACCCGACCTAACCAACCTAGCGGTGATCCCCGGCGCGGCGGCAGCCGGGCGCAGCGGATCACCACCAGCCCACCCGAGCGTGCTCGCCAGCGCGGTATGGTCGACCGGATGGAAGGACTCGACACATCCGGGGAAGACACCCCGCCGAGCAGCGCCGAGCAGCGCGGGAGCCGCGCAACTCGCCTCCCCGCGGGCGGGATACGGGAATTAGGTCTGATCAATTGGATATGGGCCAAGCTAGGCGCGCGAGCGCTGGGCGTGCCGCGGATGCATTTGTTCAGCACAATTGGTCAGCACAAACTGCTGTTTTGGCTGTGGCTGCCCTTTTCCAGTGCACTGCTTCGTGGCCGGTTGCCGGGGGTGGACACCGAGCTGGTCATCCTGCGGGTCGCCCATCTGCGTGATTGCGAGTATGAGCGGCAACACCACCGCCGAATCGCGCGCCGGCGCGGCCTTGACACACTCCAGCAAGACCTGATTTTCGCCTGGCCCAACATCCCCGACGACACCGAAGGACTCACGCCGCGACAGCAGGCCTTGCTGCGTGCGACGGATGAATTCGTCACGAGCAGGTCGGTCAGCGACCAACGCTGGCAGCAGCTTTCGGGTTACCTGGATCGGCGTCAGCTCATCGAATTCTGCCTGCTGATCAGCCAGTACGACGGGCTGGCCGCAACGATATCCACCCTTGGCATTGCACTGGACCACCCTCGGTAGCGAGTACCGTGCTTTACAGATAGGTATCGGTCAGCACAGCCAAGGTCAGCACCACCGGTAGCAGCGGTAGACCGAGGGCGAACCCAGCCCACAGGTAGCGGCGTTTTCGGCACAGTCTCCACGCCCAGGCGCCGGCAGAGCCAGCGAACACCCCCGACAACACCAGTACCAGCACACTCCACCGACTCACCGTGGTGGCCGCGTTACCAATCGAGATAGCCACCAACCACAGGGTGTAGCCGGACAACACTCCAGCTAGCACCCCCGCAACGGTATCGCCACGAATCATGCTGGAGCGCAATGTTTTAGAAGTTAATCATGTGGCCGGCTAAGCCATGGAAACATTCCTGCAATGCTTCCGACAACGTCGGATGGGTATGCACATTGCGAGCCAATTCGTTAACAGTCAGGTCCCATTTCTGCGCCAGCGTCAGCTCCGGCAACAGTTCAGAGACATCATGGCCAATCAGGTGCCCACCAAGCAGTTCACCGTACTTGGCGTCGGCAATTAATTTCACGAAACCGCTGATATCACCGACACCGTGCGCTTTACCGTTAGCGGTGAACGGAAATTTCGCCACCTTGATGTCGTATCCCTCGTCGCGGGCCTGTTGCTCGGTCAGACCGAAACTGGCCACTTGCGGTTGACAGAAGGTTGCTCGCGGCATCATCCGGTAGTCACCCAGGGGCACAGTCGCTGCGCCAGCGATGGTTTCGGCGGCAACCACACCCTGGGCCTCAGCGACGTGGGCCAACTGTAATAACCCGGTGACGTCGCCGATTGCGTAGATATGCGGCACGCTGGTGCGCAGGAACTCGTCGACGCCAATGGCCTGGCGATCGGTCAGCCCAACCCCGGCCCGGTCCAGTCCGTAGCCCGCCACATTGGGGGCAAAACCTATGGCCTGCAACACCTTCTGCGCTTTGAGCTGCTCGGAGCGGCCATCTTTGCTGACAGTTACTGTCACCCCGGCACCGTCGTCGACGATCGACTCGACCGTGGTTCCGGTGCGGATTGTCACACCGAGACGCTTGAACTGCTTCTCAATCTCCTTGGATACCTCAGCATCTTCATTAGGCAGCGCCCGCGGTAAAAACTCCACGATGGTGACGTCGACACCATAGTTCTTCAGCACATACCCGAACTCCATGCCGATAGCGCCAGCGCCCACGATGATGATCGATTCAGGCAGTTCCCGGGACAGGATCTGCTCCTCATAGGTCACGACATTGGCCGACAATGCGGTGCCCGGAACCAACCGGGTACTAGCGCCGGTCGCAATGATGGCGTTGTCGAAGGTAATGTTTTGCGTGCCACCCTCGTTGAGGTTGACCGAAACGGTGTTGGCATCGACAAAGACGCCATACCCCGCAATCTCGGTGATCTTGTTCTTCTTCATCAAAAAATGCACGCCAGCGACGCGACCGTCGGCTATCTTGCGACTGCGGTCATAGGCGGCACCGTAATCGAACTGCACATCACCACTGATGCCAAAAGCCTGGGCGTCTTTAGCGAAAAGGTGCGCAAGCTCAGCATTACGCAATAACGCTTTAGACGGGATGCAACCGACATTGAGGCAGACACCACCCCAGTACTTCGGTTCGACGATTGCGGTGTTGAGCCCGAGCTGTGCGGCACGAATTGCCGCGACGTACCCGCCGGGACCGGCTCCAAGAACAACAACGTCGAAATGGGTCACGACCCTTACCCTAAGACGGTGACGATGCAGGCCGCGCTGGGGGCACCGCAAGCCAGGGCCTATGCCCGGAGAGCAGCATGACCGCCAGCACCACCGCAGCTCCACTCATTGAGTTTCGCGGCGCCACCAAACGGTTCCAATCCAGTGATGGCAGCATCCACACCGCGGTGGAGAACCTGAATTTCGCGGTGCACCCGGGGGAGTTCGTCGCCGTGGTGGGCCCTACCGGCTGCGGCAAATCCACCACCTTGTCTTTGGTGTCCGGCCTGCAATCAACTTCGTCAGGGCGCACGCTGGTACGCGGCCAAGACGTAACGGGCATTCCCCGCAACATCGGCTATGTGTTCCAACACGACGCCACCTTGCCGTGGAAGACGGTCCTGGACAACGTCGCACTCGGGTTGCGATTCCGGGGCGTTGCCCGGGCTGCGGCACGCGAAAAAGCCCGCCACTGGGTGCACAAGGTGGGGTTGGC
>JAIENC010000091.1 GCA_019751635.1 Mycobacteriaceae bacterium | reverse complement strand
GGCATTCTGGTCTTCGATAGCATCCCGTGGTTGTTAAGTGTGTATTCGCGGCGACACGGCTTCAAACTCAGCAAGTACTACACGGCGCCTCCGATGCCGTTCGCGTTCACCGCCAACCAGTATGGCCAACTGCGGGCTCTAGCGGGCGTGCGGGCAGTGCGCGAACTGCCTATACCACCGGGCCGCGGGGTGTTCTTACGATGGACAATTGCGTTGCTCTATCGGCTTGTGCTGTTGCGCAGGTTTCGGGCTTCGGTGACGGTCGTCGAGTTCGGTTGATGCGTCATGGTCACCCCGCGCTGCTTCCGTCGCTAGTGCCAAAGTTGTTGATTCGTAGGCTGTTTGACACAACGAAAAAGGATGAAAATGCCATCGCCGCACTGGCGATCAGCGGGTTGAGTAGCCCGGCTGCGGCGATCGGAATTGCCGCAATGTTGTAGCCGAATGCCCAAACCATATTGATCCTGATTGTGCGCATCGTCGCGGCGGCCAGATCCAGCGCCAGTGGCACGATCTGGAGGTTGTCACGGACCAAGATGACGTCGGCGGCGCTGATCGCGACGTCGGTGCCGCGCCCGATGGCCATACCTAAGTCGGCGCGAGCTAACGCCGGTCCGTCGTTGATCCCGTCTCCGACCATAGCGACGACATGGCCACGCTCGCGCAACTGCTCGATGATGTCGACTTTGTCTTCGGGCAAGACATTGGCGATCACGTCATCAATACCGACCTGGGCTGCTGCCGCTGCGGCTGCGGTGGGATTATCGCCGGTCAGCAATACGGTGCGAAAGCCTCGATGATGCAGGGCTGCGACGGCCTCGGCGGCTGAATCTTTGACCGCGTCGGCCACGGCGATGAGTCCGCACGGTTCACCGTCAATCTCGACCACGGCCACGGTCTCACCGCGCGCTTGCGCGCTGCGCCGGGCGGCAACTAGTGTCGGCGAGCGGCGTACGGAAGTGATCCATGACGGCTTGCCGACGCGCACACTCCGCCCCGCCACGATGCCACGCACGCCATGCCCGGCTACCGCACAGAAATCAGTGACTGGTTCGCGCTGTGTCGTAGCGGCGGCGATGGCAAGTCCGATGGCATGTTCAGATGCCGCCTCGACGGTTGCGGCTAGTCGCACAACATCGTCGATCTGCCAGCCCGGCGCGGCCACCACCGTGCTGAGCTTCAGCTGGCCCGTCGTGACTGTGCCCGTTTTATCGAACACAACCGTGTTCACCGCGCGGGTAGCTTCCAGGGAGTCATAACCCTTGATGAATATTCCTAGCTGGGCGCCCCGGCCAGAAGCCACCATCATGGCTGTGGGTGTCGCTAATCCCAATGCGCATGGACACGCGATGACCAGTACGGCCAGCGCGGCGGGGAACGCTTGGCCCAGTCCGCCGCCGGCGAGCAGCCATCCAGCAGCGGTGCAGGCTGAGATGGCGAGTACGCAAGGAACGAAGACTGAGGCGACGCGGTCGGCAAGTCGTTGCGCACTGGCCTTCTGGGCCTGTGCCCGCTCAACCAAACGGACCATACCGGCGAACCGGGTGTCCGGACCGACCGCGGCGGCTTCCACAATCAGCCGACCATTGAGCACGGTGGTGCCACCGGTGACTTGTGCATCAGGAGCCACCCGAACCGGTGTGGCCTCACCGGTCATCGCGCTGATGTCGACTGCCGCCGACCCCTCGATGACCAGGCCGTCAGCGGCGATCAGCTGCCCGGGACGTACCACGAAATGCTGCTGCTCACTGAGTTCATCAGCGGGGATGACCATCTCGGACCCGTCGGGTTGCAGCACCACGACATCCTTAGCGTTCAGCGCTGCTAAGGCCCGTAACGCGCCGCTTGCCCTGGACTTCGCGCGGGCCTCGAAATACCGTCCCGCCAGGACGAACACCGTGACACCGGTCGCAACATCGAAATAGATGGCGTCGCTTCCCCCCAGCGCCTGCCATACCCCGCTGGGTTGGGTGAGCTGGTGTACCGCGACGACGGTATAGAACGACCAGCTGGTGGCGGCGCTGATACCGATCGAGATTAGCGTTTCCATGGTTGCCGCGCGCTGGCGTGCGTTACGTAACGTCACGCGATGAAACGGCCACGCCGCCCAGGTCACGACGGGCAGGGTCAACGATGCCAAGAGCCATCCCCAGCCGGCAAAACGTGTTCCCGGCAGGACCGCGAACATCACTGAGAGATGAGCTAGGGGCACAAAGAATATGGCTGCGATCACCAACCGAATGAGTAGGTAACGTGCTCGATCAGCGTCTGGATCGGCACCGTCGGTGGTGGTCCGGCGATGTTGGGTTTGATAGCCCGCATGCCGAATGGTTTCGTGCAGTACATGGCACGGGGTGTCCTGGTGGGTATCGATAGTGGCGATTCGAGTGGCAAAATTGACCGAAGCCTGGGTATCTGGCAGCTTGTTGAGGGCCGATTCGATTCGCGTTGCACAGGCGGCACACGACATTCCGGTGACTTCCAGCTGTACCCGCTGTCCGCCAGCCGTCGTGATTGTCGTGGACACCGTCACCTCCGAGGAATGCTGCCTACCCATAACAGAGTCGTCAGAATCTGGGTGTGAGTTCCCGGATGGTCGCCTGGGGCTTTGCATCTAGCTTGGTAATCGAGTTTAGCGTACGTGAAATCCCAAGTGGTCCAAGAACTTCACCCCAAATTAGGACACGAACGGGTTTATTAGAGCAGAATGGGCGCACTGGCTTTCGGCCACCACGCCGGCGCCTGCACGAGATGTCCACAAACTGGTCATTGGCCGGGAGGAGAACTGACATGACCAAGGTGATTGCAGCAGTACGCCATCACCGCCGATCATCGCTGAGTGCGGACCGGGCGAGAGTATCGATGCGGCAATGTCTGCGGTACTGCGCCGGTGGCGTGTTCGCTTTTGCGTTAACGGCGTTATCGGCAACTGGACTGCTAGCGCCGGCGGTTAGCCATGCCGCCGATGATTGCGGCGTCGGCTGGGCGTGGGACCCGATCAGCGATCAATGTGTGTTCGTGCTTCCCGCTGCCAATGGGCCGGGTGGACCAGCCGGACCCGGTGGTGTCATTGGCCCGGTTGGGCCTGGTCCGGTGGGTCCTGGCGGTGTTGTCGGTCCGGTGGGTCCTGGCCCGGTTGGGCCTGGTCCGGTGGGTCCTGGCCCGATCGGCCCGTAATGGGTGGCTTCGGCTAGGCCGGTTGGCCTAGCCGAAGCAGTAGCTGACCCGCCAGACCTGCATCGCGATGGAGGCTGATCTCTTCGCTCGCGGCTAAGTTCATGATCTTTGCGAACGCGGTGATACTGGGGTATTCGACCACTGCGCAGAGGTCCCAGGTGTTTTCGACCTGGCCAATCACCACCGATGCGATGTCGTTGGTGAAAAGGATTCTGCCTCCGTGTTGCTCGATAAGCTGGCGCATGCCTGCCGCGTAGAGCAGGTAAGCTTCCTGCCCGGTAAGCGATGTGGAACGGCCGTCAGGATAGCTGGCCTGATCGCGAAACTTGAGCAAGTTGAGCATCATCACCGGTTCCGTGGCCGGATCGGTGAGTTCGGTGCGCAATGCTTCAAGGCGTTCTGGTGTTGGGTAAACCGCGTTTTCAACTTGCATGGTGCATAAAGTAGCCCAAGGAAAAGCTGGGCATGGGGATCCCGCCTGGCGCGTATCGGGCGAGGAGGCCCCATGGGTATCGCATTGACCGACGACCACCGTGAGCTTGCCGATGTAGCTCGCACTTTTTTGACTGCACAGAAAGCACGCTGGGCGGCGAGGTCGCTGCTTGATTCGGTTGAGGAGACCCGTCCACCGTTCTGGCAGAGCTTGGCTGAACTCGGTTGGCTGGGTTTGCATATCGCGGAAGAGCATGGCGGTTCTGGCTATGGATTAGCTGAACTTGTGGTGGTGGTGGAAGAGCTGGGACGCGCGGTGGCGCCCGGGCCTTTTGTGCCGACAGTGATTGCCTCATCGATCATTGCCGCCGAGGGCAGCGTGAACCAGCAGGCGCGGTACTTACCGGGGTTGGTCGATGGAACGGTTACCGCGGGGGTGGGCCTCAACAGCAGTATTCATCTCGACAACGGTGTGGCTACCGGCGAAGCCGGGATTGTGTTGGGCGCCGGGCTTGCCGGGCTGTTGGTGCTTACCGCTGGTAATGATGTGCTGATGGTGGAGCACGACCGGGCTGGTGTCTGCCTGGTGGATGCTGGGGGAGCGGCCGGCAATCTTGATCCAACGCGGCGCTGTGGGCGAGTCCGTCTGCACAATGTCCGCGTCACACCCGACGATATTGTGCCGGCGGCCGCTGAGTCGGCCCTTGCCCGTGCGCGCACGCTGCTGGCTGCCGAGGCTGTCGGTGGAGCTGCTGACTGCGTTGAGGCTGCGGTTGGCTATGCCAAGCTGCGTCAGCAGTTCGGTCGCACTATCGCCACGTTCCAAGCGGTGAAACACCATTGCGCAAACATGTTGGTGGGCGCGGAGTCTGC
>JAIENC010000308.1 GCA_019751635.1 Mycobacteriaceae bacterium | reverse complement strand
TGTCACTACGCGCATCGATCACCAGCGAATTGGTGCTTGATGATGTGCGTTTACCTGCAGAAGCACTGCTGCCCAATGCAATTGGACTTAAAGCACCGTTGTCATGCCTGTCGGAGGCGCGCTATGGGATCACGTGGGGTGCCATGGGGGCAGCGCGAGCATCATGGCAGTGCGCCTTGGCCTATGCCAAGCAACGAACCCAGTTCGGCCGGCCGATTGCCGGGTTTCAATTAACCCAGGAAAAGCTCGTCGACATGGCGGTCGAACTCCACAAGGGCCAACTGTTGTCTTTGCACCTGGGCCGGCTCAAAGACAGCGTGGGCTTGCGTCCCGAGCAGGTCAGCTTCGGCAAGCTCAACAACACCCGGGAAGCGATACAAATTTGCCGGACCGCCCGAACAATCTTGGGCGGCAATGGAATATCACTGGAATACCCCATCATTCGCCATATGGCTAACCTGGAATCAGTGCTGACTTACGAGGGCACACCCGAGATGCACCAACTCGTGCTAGGCCAAGCCTTCACCGGTATCGGCGCCTTCCGCTGACCCCAGCTGCACCCAGGGCGTTGCCGTGATCACGACCTCGACGCCGGTCGGGGGCTGTGCTTATCGAGCAGATGGATCACCTGCGCGGCCAGCTCGTCAATGTCAGCGTTGGTGGTATCGAGCACCAGATCCGGATTTTCGGGCGGTTCGTAGAGCGCATCTACCCCGGTCAGCCCGGCGAGTTTACCGCTGCGGGCCCGCGCGTATAAGCCCTTCGGATCGCGCTTTTCGCACTCGGTCAGCGAAGTGGCGATGTATACCTCGATGAAGGGCAGTTTGGCTGCGTTGTTGAGTTCACGAGCAATCTCACGGTCCGATTTGAGCGGTGATACCAGCGCCGCCAGCGCAACCACACCAGCGTCGGCGAGCAACCGGGTCAGATGCCCAACCCGGCGAATGTTCTCCGTGCGGTCACCTGGCGAGAAACCCAAGTCATCAGAGAGCCCATGACGCAGGTTATCGCCGTCCAATAAGTAAGCCACCCGGCCAGATTCCACGAGTGCACGTTCTACCGCGACCGCAATGGTCGACTTGCCCGACGCCGGCAGACCGGTAAACCAGATGGTTGCCCCCGGCTGCCCAGTAACCCGCCAACGGTAGCTACGGTCGAGCGCTGACGGATGCCAACGAATGTCGGTGCGAGCGCGTCCGCCGGGTTTAACTTCTCGTGCCGCCAGGATGGTCCCCGCACCCACGGTGTCATTGGTGGCCTCATCGATCAAGATAACGGCCCCGGTGTCATGATTGTCGACATAAGTGTCGGCCACCACGATCGAACTGGTGCGTAACTTCACTACACCAATGTCATTGAGCGCCAACTCCGTTGGACCGTCAAGCTGATCTAGCGTCTCGGTATCCAACCGGCGGTGCAGCTCCTGCACCGTGGCCCGCACGGTCTTGGTGGTCTGTTTGAGTGCCAACCGATCACCCGCCCGCAGCGGCGCATCGGCAAACCAGCACACCGTCGCCTCAATCTCGCGAGCCAGCACCGGCCGAACCGCGTTCTCGGCGCCGCTGATCATCACATCACCGCGACCCACATCGATGTCATCGGCTAGCTCAATCGAGACCGACAGGGGCGCAACGGCTGTCGTGCGGTCATCGTCGAGAGTGTCCAGCGCGGTCACGGTCGAACGCGTGCCCGCAGGCAGGGAAATCACCGGATCGCCAACCTCAAGCGTACCTGCCGCAAGCCGCCCGGTGTAGTGGCGCCGCAGGTTTTCCGTCGGCCGGGACACCCACTGCACAGGTAGCCGCAGCCGTGCAGCCTGAGCTTGCGGCGCAGCCAGTTCGATGTTTTCCAGATACTCCAATAACGTGGGCCCGTGATACCACGGTGTTCGCTCAGAGCGGGCCACCACGTTGTCCCCATGCATAGCCGCCAGCGGTATCACGGTGATGTCACGATCACCGATTCGGGCCGCCATCTGGCGCAGCTGCTCCTGCACCGCGGTGAACCGAGCGTGGTCGAAATCAATCAGATCTATCTTGTTCACCGCCGCAACAATGTGCTTGATGCCCAAGAGATTTGCGATCCAAGCATGCCTGCGGGTCTGACGCAGCACCCCGGCCCGCGCATCGATCAGCAGGATCGCCACGTGCGCGTTAGATGCCCCAGTGAACATGTTGCGGGTGTAGCGCTCATGCCCAGGCGTATCCGCCAGGATGTAACTTCGCGTTTGGGTGGAGAAGAATCGGTACGCGACGTCGATGGTGATGCCTTGCTCACGTTCAGCGCGTAACCCATCGGATAACGCCGCCAGGTCGACGTCGCCTTCCGCGTCGGTAACAGCGGCTAAGTGGTCCAGCGGGAGGCTATCGGTGTCATGCAGTATCCGGCCAATCAAGGTGCTCTTGCCGTCATCCACTGAACCCGCGGTGGTAATCCGCAGCAACTGGCGGGTGACGCCGTTGGCGGCGCGTGCCATCAGAAGTATCCCTCTCGTTTGCGGTCTTCCATCGCGGCGGCCGAGGTGCGGTCATCGGCGCGGGTTTCACCACGCTCAGAGACCGTTGCCGCGGAGATCTCGGCGATGACTTGGGCGATATCAGTGGCATACGAGCGCACCGCCCCGGTGATGGTCAGATCCCCTACGGTGCGGTACCGCACCCACTCCAAGGCAGATGTCTCGCTGGCCTGCGGCCAGGTATACGGCGATACCGCCAGCAGCATGCCGTCTCGGTGAAACACTTCACGTTGGTGCGCGTAGTAAATCGACGGTATCTCCAGGTTTTCCAACTGGATGTAACGCCACACATCAAGTTCGGTCCAGTTGCTTAACGGAAAAACTCGCACCTGCTCGCCCTGATGGATCCGGCCGTTGTAGAGCGACCACGGCTCCGGGCGTTGCACCCGGGGATGCCACTGGCCGAACTCGTCACGAAAGCTCAGAATCCGTTCTTTAGCCCGAGCACGTTCTTCATCGCGGCGGGCACCCCCGAAGGCCGCATCAAAACCGCCGTTTTCTAGCGCATCAAGCAGTGTGCGGGTCTGCGCCCGATTGCGCGACCCTTCAGGGCCCGGGTCAGGTACCCGGCCGGTGTCGATAGATTCTTGCACCGAGGCAACGATGAGTTTGTGTCCGTGGCCGGTGACTCTGCGGTCCCGGAACTCGATCACTTCGGTGAAGTTCTGCCCGGTATCGACGTGCAGCACTGGAAAGGGCGGCGGGTGCGGCCGAAAAGCTTTTTCCGCCAACCGAAGCAGCACGATCGAATCTTTGCCGGCGGAAAACAGCAACACTGGCCGCTCTAACTCGGCGACGACCTCCCGGATGATGTGCACCGCTTCCGCTTCCAGCAGGCGTAACTCCTCGACCCGCCGGGTATCCCCGGGTACTGCTGAAGCCACCACGTGTTCTCCGGGGGCGGTCATCTGGGTAACCCTTTCTGCGTGCAGTCAGCTCAGCGCAATGCCTGATCGAGATCGTTGATTAAGTCATCGGTGTCTTCCAGCCCAACCGAGATGCGGACCACACCGTCGCCTAGGCCAATCGCTGCCCGCCCTTGGGGGCCCATCGCGCGGTGTGTGGTGGTTGCCGGGTGGGTGATCAGTGACTTGGCATCACCAAGATTGTTGGAAATGTCAATCAGCCGTAGCTTGTCCAGCATCGCAAAAGCCCGGTTTTTGGCAGCACTGTCCGGGGCGTCCAGTTCGAAGGTGATGACGGTCCCACCACCAGACATCTGCCGTTTGGCTAGCTCATGCTGGGGATGAGAGGCCAGATAGGGGTAGCGCACCCACCGCACCGCGGGGTGGTCTTGCAAAAATTCTGCGATCCGCTGCGCTGAGGAGTTGCTGTGCGCTACCCGAATCGCCAGCGTCTCTAGCCCCTTGAGCAGCACCCACGCATTGAAGGCACTCAGCGCTGGGCCGGTGTGCCGCATCAGTTTTTGCACGGGCCCAGTGATGTAGTCCTGGTCACCGAGGATCGCCCCACCGAGCACGCGGCCCTGCCCGTCTAGGTGTTTGGTTGCCGAGTACACCACCACGTCGACCCCCAGCGGAATCCCTTGCTGCAACAGGGGCGTGGCAAAGACGTTGTCGAGCACCACTTTTGCGCCAGCGCGATGCGCTAACTCGGTCACTGCCGCGATGTCCACCAGCGACTGCATCGGATTGGATGGCGTCTCGAAGAACACCGCCGCGGTGGGCACCGAGAGCGCCTGTTCCCACTGGGCCAGATCGTCGCCGTCGACAAAGACGGACTCGATGCCCCAACGCGGAAGGATCTCGCTGCACACCACAAAACACGACCCAAACAAGCTGCGCGCGGCAACCAACCGATCCCCCGCTGCCAGCAGTGCGCCCAGTGCGGTGAATACCGCCGCCATTCCACTAGCCGTGGCGAATGCCGCTGGGGCTCCCTCGATCATGCGGAGCCGTTCTTCGAACATGGTGACGG
>JAIENC010000203.1 GCA_019751635.1 Mycobacteriaceae bacterium | reverse complement strand
AGAGCTCTCGGTTGACAATATGGGCATCTATCTTAAAGCCGGCGAAAATGAGCGCAAGAAGTTGGCGACATCGCTACGCAACGCGGCCAAGGCATATGAAACCGTGGACGAGAATGCGGCGGAGTCCATGTTGAACACCATGGGGGGTAGTGGTTCGTCGAAAGGGGGGGCGGAAGATAGTGATGGGGACGCATCCCCTGGCGGTAAGCCATTGGGGATGGAATGGACCGCTGGCGATATAGATTTCGGTGGTATAGGCAAGAAAAAACATCATGATAAAAAGGATCACAAAGGCACCCCTGATGATTATCAAGATTTACTCACTAAAACCGAGTTAATTGAGCAGATTCATAAAGAAAAACAAGCAGGGATACCGTGGAAAGTCGACACAGGAGTACCGTTAGCGGACCAGGTCAAACCGTTTAACGATTTCGCCGATGAATGGTCCAAATACTATAAGATATTAATTGACACAACCGACCCGAATGTGGGTTTATACCGACCTTTTCAGTATTGGAAAAGCGAGGCGGCTACTACGGCTGAAAAAGATCTGCGGGATATGCGGGATTGGGTTCAGAAGAGGGCAAATGAATGCCAGGATATGTCAACCCAGGCGAGGGATATCACCACTGCGCACAGGATCTGTCGAAGTGAGCACCCTACCTATCAGCAAGTAAAGACTCTCGAGGATCAATTCAATACGGCTCATACATCCAAAGACGAAAATAAATTGATGTCGCAGTACAATACTTATCAGCAGCAGTCAAAAGATGCGCTGAATAAGTATGCAAGCAGTCTGGGCATCTCTGCACAATCGCCGACCGAGCCACCAAGCACTAACGTGATCGATCCGCCGACGCCTACCCCGCCGGCCCCTCCAACGCCACCAACCCCGTTTGATCCAGACATTAGCGACTTCACTGGGCCCTCGACGCCGGTGACGCCAGGCGGGTCGATGTCGCAGGCCGACGCACCCGGTGATGGGGATTTTAACGACGAGTTGATGGACGGCTCGGTGGTGTCGGCTGGCGGCGGAATGCGGCCGGCGTCCTTCAGCGGGGGTGGGCCGAAGACGCCGCTAAAACCGGCGGCGGAGCGTGAAGGCGGGGCGCGTTTAGCGCCGCGCGACGCCGGAGCTGGCCTGGGGCAACGGGGTGCTGGCGTAGGTGGGGCGATGGGGGGCGGTGGCATGGGTGCGGCACCGGCAGGTCACGGCTCGGGTAAGGACGGCAAAGTTAAGCACACCGATGACGAAGAATCGCTATACAACGAAGAGCGGCAGTGGACCGAAGGTGTCATTGGTGCACACCGGCGTAAAGACCCGGCCGAGATGATGGCTGACCGCAACGAATCCTAAAGACGAGATCGGGGTAACTCGATCAAGTCCGCTATGCCAGCGCAGTACCTCGGGGTATGCCCGCCCCAGCGGTAGCTTGCTGGGCCGGTGCAGCACCCTCGGAGAGCGCGACAAGCTGTTCCTCGTCGCCCTCGGTCTTCTCTTTATCCTTCTCGTCGTCCTGCGCTTCATCGGCAGCAGGGTCTGCCTTGGTGTCTGAGACGGTTTTCGCTGAGGCTGGTGCCGCGCTGGAGGTGTTGCTTGCGGCCCCCTGGATGCTTTGCACGATGCTCTGCGTGGTGCTTCCCACGGTTTGCGTGGTTTGGCTGAGGGCGTTGAGCGTCGATGCAATCTGCTTAGTATCGGTGCTGGTTGAGGTATCGGTATCTGCCTTGAGCAGCCCGCTCAGCGACGATATACCCCCGAGTGACAATGCTGCCTGGTCAAATTGCGACTGGCTGAATTGGTCGCCCAATTGTCGGTCGGTTGATGCATACATGGCAGCAGCAGTGGCGATGTTCGAACTCGTCTGGTTCAGTGCGCTTTGCGCAGCAGTTAACCCGTCAACTGCCGGCGCTTCGATGCCGGGCATGGTCTCATCGATTGCTGATGACACCGAGTCGGTTCCCGTCGCGGTAACCGGAACCGGTGGCGGCGGAAAAGCCAGGCTAGCCAATTTGGCTCCTGCGGTTTCCAGGCGAGAAGGATCCACTGTCAGCGGTTCGGTCATACCCCAACTCCTGCCATCACCCTCATTTGCGCTTATCTACGCACCTATCAAGTACATGCTACCTAAAGTAGCGCCGCTGAATAAGGGTGGTTTCTGTTCAGAAGCGGATATTGCGCACCATGTCATAGACACCGCTGATCCACAACAGCAGGGGCAGGATTGCCGCAACAAGAGCGCCGTCGAGCAATTCCAGTATCCGCTTCATCACTGGTGAGATACGCCGCAATCCAGCCCGTACTCCGACAATCACTACAGCGAGTACACCAGCCAGCACGTAGATGATCAGAATCCACCAGGCATGGTGGGGATACCAGAGGCTGAGTCGGGCTGTTACTCCCGTCGGAATAGCGACGACCGCGGCGAGTAATGCCCAGGCGCACCAACGTTCGGCATAAAGCCGACAGCGGAATCCGCAGGCGATCGTTGCCAGAATGGCTACCACCAAACTGTGCACAAAGAAGTGTCCGCGCACCGGCACGGTGATAGCGCCAGCAACCAGAATCATGCTGCCGGCTAACACGAACCCAATGAGCAGCTGATTAGTTAATTTGCTGCGCTCAGTCAGGCGCGCTGCAGACTCCGGTACCGAAGCGATGATCGCCTGCCAGGTCGGCGTTTCCTTCTCCTTGGACTCGTCGGCTTCGACCGGATCAAGCAGCTCCTCATGCTCGACCGTCTCGCCGGGAGCGGGAATCGGCGGTAGCGCAATCCTTGCTACGGCCACCGTCAGTTTGGCTGCATTGGTTACGGTGATGAGCCCAAACGCGACCCCACCGGCTGGCACCCAATGCTGCAAACCAAAACCGAAGGCGATCGCCGCCATAGTCACCGCGATCGCTGTGATTGCGATAAACGTTGCCAGTTCAACCCGCCCACGAGGGCCGCCCCGGATCGCCAGAGTTAAAAGCAATACACTTGCTGCTGCGCCGGCGAGTTGCGGGGCGCCCAGCGCGTTGACCCCGCGCGGGAAAGGGACGGCCAAGGCGATACCGGCGGCGACCAGCGGAAAAGCTGCAATCAGCAGGTTCTCCGAAACACGGGCATTCTGGTAGAACTTTTTGGCGGCGAAACCGCCTCCCAACACGGCGATCCCCATGATGCCCAGGACCAAGGGCCACCACAGGGGATGCCCGGTATTGCCCCATGCCAACGTTGCGATGACCGTGATCGCTGTGCTCACGACGGGGATTGACCATCCGATAAACCGATTCAGTGCTGCCCGGTCGAACTCCGGCGATTCGTCGAGGATGGCAATAGCGTCGATCACGTCTTCGACAAGGGGCCGATACCGCTCAGTGCGGCTTACCGATACCAGGGTCAGCAGCGACCCGTCGACCACCCCGGCATCGTCGAGCGATTGGTCCAGCTTGAGGGCGAGTCCACCGGGTCGGGCGAAGGCCCACGCTCCCTGGGCGGACAGGTCGAACCCGGCTAAAACGTCCGCTGGAGCGTCTTCCAGCAGCTCAGCCAGCACCGCGATAGTATCGTCAATATAGGTTTCCATGGCTGCTGCTGACGGCAGCACTAAGTCTGTCATCCGTTTACCGGTAAGAATTGTCACCCGCGTGGTAGTGGGCTTTGCAGGCGCAGTCCCAGCGGCAGTTCGGGGGGCGGCAGCAGCCGCGGTAGGCACGCTCAACGACGGTCAGCCCTCTCGAAATCGCCGGTGCAGCCAGCTCTATTCCCACGGTAACACGATGATCCTGACCACTGTTTCTCAGAGTACCGAGCGTGGGTCGCGAGGGTGCGCAAAATGCCGGCCCCGACGGCGTGTCGTCGTACAAACATGCACGCTTGCGGGAGAAAGCAGAAGTGAGGGGGTCGAAGACGAGAAAAGGCGAGTTCCTCGAGGGAACTCGCCCGGTCTCGTGAGAGAGGATGTTACGTGAACATGTTGGCAACGCCGGTTTCGGTCTGGTGCATCGCCTGACCGGCCTCGCTGATGCGTGACGCGAGGCTCTGCAGGGAGGTGTTCAGGTCCTGCGAGCTCGAGTGCCAACGGCGCTGGATGTCCTGGTAGGACTCCGAACCGCTACCGCCCCACACGGCGGCCAGCTTGGCCAGTGAGGACTCCCCATCGGCGAGCAAACCTTCGGTGGTTTGCACGGCTGCGAGGATTTGCGTTGAACCAGCTTCGATACCAGCGAAGCTATATTTCATTTCGCCCATGCTGTTGTTAACTCCTTTTCTTGTGCGCTTATGGGTTTATTGGGGTGTGAACGGCTGGATCAGAAGTTCATCTGTGCCGTGAGCGAGCTAGCGTGCTCCTCGTCGGCCTTCGAGTAGTGAACGCCAGCCTTGTTGACAGCGTTAGAGATTTCACCGAGGATCTGGATCTGCTTCTGGCTAGCCTCGTT
>JAIENC010000163.1 GCA_019751635.1 Mycobacteriaceae bacterium | reverse complement strand
TCTCGCTTACTGTCCCCGTTGCTCGGACGTCGGTGAGCACAGGTTTGCCGGCGGTGATGGTGCCGGTTTTGTCCAGCACGATGGTGTCGAGCTTGTGCGCGGTCTCTAGCGCTTCGGCGGAACGGATCAAGATGCCCGCTTGGGCTCCCTTGCCGGTTCCTACCATGATCGATAGCGGAGTCGCTAGGCCGAGTGCGCAGGGGCAGGCGATGATCAGTACAGCCACCGCTGAGACCAATGCTTGGGTTAACGAGGGCGGTGGCCCGACGGCAAACCAGATCGCGAATGTGGCTACCGCAGTGGCAATGACAACGGGAACGAAGTAGGCGGAGATGGTGTCGGCTAGTCGCTGAATGGGGGCTCGTGATGCTTGTGCCTGCTGCACCATCCGAATGATCTGGGCCAGCATCGTGTCCGCGCCGACTTTGGCCGCCCGCACCCGTAGTGTGCCGGTGGTGTTGATAGTGGCGCCGATGACAGTATCGCCGCTGTGCTTGGTGACTGGTATCGATTCGCCAGTAACCATCGATTCATCAACTGTGGATCGCCCGGATAGCACTGTGGCGTCAACCGGGATTTTTTCGCCGGGCCGGATGGCAATCTCATCACCTACGACGACCTCGTCGACAGGGATCTCAGTTTCGACGCCGTTGCGTAGCACGCGGGCGGTACGGGCTTGCAAGTACAGGAGGGCGCGGATGGCTTCGCCGGTGCCGGCCTTGGCGCGGGCTTCCAACAGCCGGCCCAGCGTGATCAGTGTCAGGATCACTCCGACCGCTTCGAAATACACGTCCCGCACTTCGGTGGGCAAGGCGTTGGAGGCGACTGTAACGAGCAGGCTATAGCCGTAGGCCGCCAGAGTGCCCAAGGTGATCAGGCTGTTCATATCGGCACCGCGGTGAGCCAAGGCGAGCCAGCCGGTGCGATGTATCGGCCATCCCACGTAAAACATCACCGGGGTGATCAACGCCAGCTGTGCCCAATGGTTGAGCAACAATGTCGGTACCCACGCAGCACCTAAGGGGTGGGCCATCACCGCATATAGCACCGGAATGGTGAACACGGCGCCGACCGCAACTCGGCGCGTTAGATCGGTGATCTCTGTCCGGCGTTCTTTTGCCTGGGCCGCTTCCCGGTCGGCGGCAGAACCGTCAGCGTCATCGGATATTGCGTAATCGCTTGCTGTATAAGACTTTTCAGATTCAGGCAGTCCAGTGTTGGGGCGGTTAGGAACGACGATCAAGGTGCCCGAAAGCATGTTCATGCTGCAGGTGAACCCGAACGACCCGGCCTGTTTGGGGGTGAATCTGACTGTGGTGCGCTGATGTGCGGGCAAGGTTGCCGACAGCTGAAAATCCGGAAAGACCACCCGCGAGCTGCAATCTCCGGTTTCCTGTCGGTCAAATTCGATCTCGACTGGAATGCCCTGGCGCACTTGGATGACGTTGGGGCTGTAGCCGCCACGAACGGTGACCTTGATCTGCTGCAGCCCGGCGTTGACCGTGGCGGCGTGTGCGCGTCGTGGCGCAAAGAAGTACCAGGCCAACCCGGCGATCACTAAGGCCGCACCCAGCATTATGGCAACATCAACCCCGGGCATAGTGAACTCCTCGGTCATGGCTGCGGTAAAAATAGCCAGCACGGTGCGTCTTTGCGGTTGCAACGCAGGTTGGTGCGCGTCGAATCCGGCATGGCGACAATATACCCCCCTTGGGTAGTATTGGGCGCTCGTCTTCGGAACTGGGTTTGGCGTTCGTGGTCAGGCGACAACGAGGGCCAATAGTCCCTACCCCGGTTGGGTATATTCGTGGCATCATGCCTGACATGATGCAAATACCAGAATCAGAGGGTGCACCGGCGGCTGTGACTGAGCCATCTCGATGTGACCATCGTTGCCCACATTCCAGTCGGCTGTTTCAGGCCGCGGCTTGGATCGGCATCATTGTTGGTGTCGTGTTTGTGGTGGCCGTGGTCTTTTTCTCGGGTCTGGCCTTGGGTTTATCCTCGGGCGGCACCAGTGGGTGGCATCGAGGGTCTCCCGGTGGCTGCCCGATGATGGGCTCGGGCCCCATGATGAGCCCTGGCGGTATGAACCCGGGTGGGCCGATGGGTCCCCGGCAAACGCCTACGACAATGACGCCAACCGCGCCACGGCCTTAGCTCCCGGCGGCCGTGGGAGGTGGTGGCATCCATACCCGCAGATTGTTCCCCCGGCGTTTCCGGGTCACAGCTTCAGCACTCGTCCGGCAATGATCAGATGAACTTCATCGCAGACGGCTGCCACCTGTTGGTTGATCATGCCGAGCAGATCCCGAAACATCATGCCGGAGCGATAAACGGGCACCACGCCAAGGCCGACTTCGTTGGTTACCACGACCGCATCGGGCACGTTGAGCAGTGTTTCGCATAACTGGTTGAGTGGTCCTTCGACCGCGGTATAGGCGTCGCCGGTGGCGGTTTCCCATAATGCCTGGCGGTCCATCAGGGCCACCAGCCAGCTGCCCAGGCAGTCCACCAGGACAGGGCAGCGTGCTTCAGCCAAAACTGTTGCGATGTTAGGGGTTTCCTGGGTGAGCCAGTGCGGTGAGCGACGAGCACGATGTTGCTGCACTCGAGCGTCCCAGTCTGGATCGCTGCCATCGGTGGGCCGCCCCGGGGCGACGTAGACGACTTGTGCGGCATCGGCCAACAGCGTTTCGGCGTGCTTGGATTTTCCCGAACGGACGCCGCCAGTTACCAGTATCCGCACTGGGCCATCCTAGGGAATGCGATCAGGGGGGTTGGTAGCCCAACTGCTGGGCAGCATTGGTGTGCGGGCGTTGTTGCCGAATGCATCGCTGGGCACGGAGCGTACTCCCGCGGCCTGGCCCGATCTGGTCGTGATGGCGGTGCCGGCGAATCCGATGTTTGTTGCTCCGTGATCGGAAGCTGCTGATCGGGTTTGCTCGTCGGGTTCAAGATCCATGTACTCGTCACCGTAGTCAAGCTGTTTGGTCTTCGTTCGACGGCGGCGTTGTGCACGAGTTTGTTCCGGAGGCGTTGTCCCAACAGCGGAAAGTTCGGCGTTATCGGGCTCTCGCGCTTTTTTACCAGTGCTGGTGCCGGCGGCTCGGGAGGCTTTCGCGGTGAGCTCACCCACTAGGTAGTCGAGATTGCCCATAGTCGCGCCCAGGCCGCTACCTAGGCCGGCGCCGGTAGCTGGCGGTGTGGCAGCGGGCGGTGTTGGTGGATCGAGAGCCGTCGTGGCGGGCGTCGTTGTTGCGGATCCGGGTGCTGACGGGGGCGAGGTGGTCGGCATGCTTGGGGCCAACGCTGCGCCCGGCAGGCTGGGGGTTATCGGAGATGATCCAGCGGCTAGCGCGGCCAGTCCTTTGACGCCGAGCGGTGTCAGCACAGCGCCAGCGGCTAACGGCGCCAACGGGGTAAGCAACATTGGCACGACAATCGTGAAAAATATCGCCGTCTGCTCCAGCAGGGTCTTCAGCAGGGCAATGGTATCGGTGATGATTGTGCCAATTGCTTCGACGGTGACGAAAACAATCGTCAGACCAATAGCCATCGGGTTACCCGAAGCGAACGCGGCTGCCAGATCCATCCCGATAAATGCGAAAGTCTCCGATAGCAAGGAAACGTAAGTGGCGATATCCATCGGGTAACCCAGAGCGAACGCAATATTAAACGGGTTGAGGTAGGTCAGTGGATTGCCCAGGATAAGCAGGTAAGGATCAATTCCGGAAAACATTGCTTGCAGAAACGGGTTGTCTACGAGCAGATTGATGAAGGGTACTAAAAAATTATCGTAAAAATCGATGTACCCAATCTGTTGCAAGAGCTGGTAAATCCAGTTCTGTCGGTCGACGGGCAGCGGCAACCATGGATCGGCGGTTGCTACTGGGGCGTTGGTTTTCCGGATTGGGGGAGCGGGGCTGATCTGCGGTGCCGAGGATAACGCCGCGGTTGTGATTGCCTGGTAGGTGCTCATCACGGTGGCGGCCTGAATCCACAGCCGAACATAATGAGCTTCGTTCAGCGAGAGGGAGACAGCGTTAATACCGAAAAAATTTGTGGCCACCAGCACCTGGTGCGCTGCATGGTTAGCGGCCAGCTCAGCCAAGGTCGGCATGGTGGCCACGGCCGCGGTGTAGGCCCCGGCCGCGGTTGTTTGCCGACTGGCCAGCTCGGCGCTCTCGGCGCTAGCTTGCGTTAACCACGCCAGGTAGGGGAGATGAGCGGCGAGGTAGGCCTCAGCGGTTCGGCCCTGCCAGGCTCCGGCTTGCACGATGGCCAATATCGCGCGTAGCTCTTCGGCCACTGCCGTGTATTCAGCGCCCATGGCGTTTCTCGCAATGTCGAGCGAGAGGCGCGCGACCGTGGCTTGCCGGTGCTCGATGCGA
>JAIENC010000141.1 GCA_019751635.1 Mycobacteriaceae bacterium | reverse complement strand
GGCTGCCGGGTCTCGTGGCTCTGCTGGCTGTTGCGGAACTGCTCCTGCACACCGCCCGGCTGACTGCTGTTTTCCTGGTCGGTCACGTCGGTGCGACGGTGCTGGTAGCACTGGGCTTGGTCACTGCCGTAGAGATGGGCTGGCTACCGGTGACGATCGCCCAGGCCAGCGATGTGGGCATGAGCTATGGCGCGATCGCTGTGCTCGGCGCGTTGACGGCCGCCATTCCGCCGCGCTGGCGGCCAGCGTGGATCGGCTGGTGGCTCGCGATTGGTTTAGCGGCAGCCGTCACCGGGGATGACTTCACCGACGCCGGGCATACCATCGCCTTGGTGCTGGGCATGTTGGTTGCGGCTCGGTTCGCCGGTCCAATCCGTTGGACGCCGGTGCGGTATCTGTTTTTGACGGTGGCCACCGCATTCGGCTTCCTGCTCCTGGCTCATACCGGGGTCGCCGCACTAACCGGGGTGGTTACCGGAACTCTCTGCGCGCTAGCAGGGGACCGGGTCGCGGTTTTTCGCCAACAACGCAGACTCCAGCCGGTGTTGAGCAGCTGACCCTGGCCGGACAGGTCGAATCAGTCGATCGCCTATGATCGGCACTTGCGTCATCGCCTGCAGCGAAATACCAGCGCCGGGTAGCACCAAGGCGTGGTGAGACGCAAGAGCCAGCCCAATAGCCCGCAAGGAGAATCGCGCCGCATGGTTGAGCAACGCGTCGACCTGTCTGACGAGTCGCTGACTGAAGCCACCACCGCGGCCCGGCAAGCTTTCGCGCTCGCTGCCGATCTGGATGCGCTGGCCCGGGCTAAGACCGAGTACCTCGGTGATCGTTCACCGTTAGCCCTGGCCCGTCAGGCGTTGGCGAGCCTGCCCAAAGCTGACCGCGCCGACGCGGGCCGGCGGGTCAATGCTGCTCGTGCCGATGCGCAGCACAGCTATGACGAGCGGTTGACGGTGCTTCGCGCTGAACGTGATGCTGCGGTGCTGGTCGCGGAGCGGATCGACGTGACGTTGCCGTCGACTCGCCAGCCAGTCGGTGCCCGGCACCCGATCACGACGTTGGCTGAGCACATCGCCGATACGTTCATCGCGATGGGGTGGGAGCTAGCTGAGGGGCCCGAAGTTGAGACTGAGCAATTCAACTTCGATGCACTGAACTTCCCGGCTGATCACCCCGCGCGCAGTGAGCAAGATACTTTCCACATTGCCCCAGAGGGTTCTCGGCAGTTGCTGCGTACACACACGTCGCCGGTGCAGGTACGCAGTCTGCTTCATCGGGAGCTGCCCCTCTACATCATCTCGATTGGCCGCACCTTTCGTACCGACGAGCTTGATGCCACCCACACACCGGTCTTTCACCAGGTTGAGGGGCTGGCAGTGGATCGGAATCTATCCATGGCGCACTTGCGGGGCACACTGGACATGTTCGCGCGGGCCGTTTTTGGCTCACAGACACGTACCCGGATCCGCCCGCATTTTTTCCCGTTCACCGAGCCGTCGGCCGAAGTCGATGTGTGGTTCGCCGACAAAAAGGGCGGTCCCGGTTGGGTGGAGTGGGGGGGATGCGGAATGGTGAACCCGAACGTCTTACGGGCTGCCGGCATTGATCCCGAACACTATGGTGGGTTCGCTTTCGGTATGGGGTTGGAACGTACTCTGCAATTCCGCAACGGGATTCGCGACATGCACGACATGGTGGAAGGCGATGTTCGATTCTGCCTGCCATTCGGGATTGGGGCCTGATGCGTATCGCATACAGCTGGCTACGCGACGTGGTTGCTGTCGGGACCCCGGGATGGGACATTTCGCCCGAAGAACTCACGCGGACCCTGCTCAGCATTGGCCACGAGGTCGACGAGGTCCTTCCGCTCGGCCCGGTGAGCGGACCGTTGACCATCGGAAAAATCACCAGCATCGCCGAAGTCTCTGGATTCAAAAAGCCGATCCGTGTCTGCCTGGTGGATGTCGGCGCCGGGGAACCGCGACAAATTGTTTGTGGCGCAAGCAATTTCGTCGAAGGAGACCTGGTAGTCGTGGCGTTACCGGGTACCCGGCTGCCCGGTGATTTCACCATCGCTGCCCGCCAGACTTACGGTCACACCTCCGAGGGAATGATCTGTTCAGCAGCCGAACTCGGTTTGGGCGCAGACTACTCCGGCATTCTTGTGCTGCCTCGCGGCACCGCTGCGCCTGGCGCCAGCGGCGCCGAGGTATTAGGGCTCGATGATGTCGTCTTTCATCTGTCCATCACCCCAGACCGGGGCTACTGCATGTCCGTGCGTGGTCTGGCCCGCGATATCGCGTGCGCTGGTGATCTGCGTTTCGTCGACCCAGCTGAGGCGCCACCACTACCGGTGCACGGCGAGGCGTGGAAACTAGCGGTGCAGCCCGGAACTGGGGTGCGGCGGTTTGCCCTGCGGTCAGTGAGTGGTATTGATCCCGCCGCGGTATCGCCGTGGTGGCTGCAGCGTCGGTTGCTGCTGTCCGGTATCCGGCCCACCTCGCCCGCCGTGGACGTGACCAATTATGTGATGCTTGAGCTCGGGCAACCGATGCACGCGCACGACCGCAGCCGCATCACCGGAACCTTGGCGGTACGGTTCGCCCGGCCCGGTGAGACCGTGGTGACCCTAGACAATGTTCAGCGTCGCCTCGACCCCGGTGATGTGCTCATTGTCGACGACTCGGCAACCGCCGCGATCGGCGGAGTGATGGGCGCGGCCAGCACCGAGGTGCGCAATGACACCACCGATGTTTTGCTGGAGGCCGCGGTGTGGGACCCGGCGGCGGTATCGCGCACCCAGCGAAGACTGCACTTGCCCAGCGAGGCCGCCCGCCGTTATGAGCGCGCCGTCGACCCGGGTGTCTCGGTCGCGGCATTAGATCGGTGTGCTGCGCTCTTGGCTGAGCTGGCTGGCGGTACCGTGTCGCCGGCCTTGACTGATTGGCGGGGTGAGCCACCCCGTGACGACTGGTCGCCGCCGCCGATCCGGATCAGTGCCGACTTACCGGATCGCACGGCCGGGGTGCGGTACCGCCCGGGTACGACTGTGCGACGACTGACTCAGATCGGCGCTACGGTACTGCCCGACCCGGTAGCCGGGGGCGAATACCTGCTTGTCACGCCACCGAGTTGGCGCCCTGACCTGCTGCAGCCCGCTGATTTAGTGGAGGAAGTGCTGCGACTGGAAGGGCTAGAAGCTATTCCGTCGGTGCCACCATCGGCACCGGCCGGACGAGGGCTTACGCCAACCCAGAAACGCCGCCGCGCCGTCGGGCGATCACTGGCGCTTGCCGGCTACGTCGAGGTCTTGCCGACCCCGTTTTTATCCGCTGGGGTCTTCGACCTTTGGGGCCTGCCTGCCGACGATCCACGCCGTGCCACCACCCAAGTGCTCAACCCGTTAGAGGTGGACCGCCCGCATTTGGCGACCACCTTGCTTCCTGGTTTGTTGGAAGCGTTGCTGCGCAACGTCTCTCGGGGCATCGTTGACGTTTCCCTGTATGCCCTAGCGCAGGTGGTTCAACCGACCGAGTTGACTCGCGCTGTCGCGCTGATTCCGGTGGATCGACGTCCTACAGATGACGAGATCGCCATGCTGGATGCTTCCTTACCACGACAACCGCAGCATGTCGCGGCGGTCCTGACCGGTCTGCGTGAACAGCGTGGCCCGTGGGGGGCGGGCCGACCAGTGGTGGCCGCTGATGCCTTTGAAGCTGCGCGCATCATTGCCCGTGCTAGTGGTATCGACGTGACTTTGCGGGCCGCCCAATATCTGCCGTGGCATCCGGGACGCTGCGCCGAAGTTGTCTTAGGGAACTTCCGCACCGGGACAGTGATCGGGCATGCCGGGCAGCTGCATCCCGCGGTGATTGAGCGTGCCGGGCTTCCTCAAGACACCTGCGCGGTCGAGCTCGAGCTCGACGCTATTCCGTTAGTGGAGAGGTTTCCCGGGCCGACAGTGTCACCGTTTCCGGCCGTGTTTCAGGACCTAAATCTGGTGGTTGCTGCTGAGGTTTCTGCCCAAGAAGTGGCTGATGCGGTGCGGGTAGGCGCCGGAGAATTGTTGGAAGATATCCGGCTGTTCGACGTCTACACCGGTGCCCAGCTAGGGGCGGAACATAAATCACTGACGTTTGCGCTGCGCTTCCGGGCCCCAGATCGTACGTTGACCGAAGAAGACGCCAGTGCAGCGCGTGACGCTGCACTGCGGTGTGCGGCGCAGCGAGTGGGCGCCACCCTTCGACACTGAAACCGTCACGCCGAGCGCTGCGGAGTGACGGTCATTTCGTGACTTTATGAATACGGCAATTTCGGCCACATGAGGATCAGGGTGGATTACTCTCGTTTTTCTCAATGAACCGTTGGTTCATT
>JAIENC010000311.1 GCA_019751635.1 Mycobacteriaceae bacterium | reverse complement strand
ACGCTCTTCCGATCTTTGGAGATATGCACTTCGATCAGGCCGGCACGCAGTTCTGCACACGCATCCCGCAGCACCACCGACGTGTGGGTCAGCCCGCCGGCGTTGAGGATCACCGGCTCTTCGGCATCGGCAGCTTGATGGATCCAGGCCAACAACTCAGCTTCGCTATCGCTCTGCCGAACCACAACTTTAAGCCCCAGTAGGGCGGCCTCACGTTTGATCAACGAGATCAACTCATCATGAGTGGTGCTGCCATAGACTTCGGGCTGCCGACGGCCAAGCCGACCTAAGTTCGGCCCGTTAATAACTTGTACCTGCGTCATCCCGCCACCTCTGCATAGGCCGCCGCCAGCAACGCCGGATCCGGACCGACTAATCGGCCCGGTTTAGCCAGGCCGTCCAGCACGACGAACCGCAGCACCCCGGCCCGGGTTTTCTTATCGCGGGTCATGTACTCCAGCAGCTGCGGCAACGCATCGGCGTCATAGCGCACCGGCAAACCCAGCGACGTCAACAGGATGCGATGCCGATCAGCGGTGGCATCATCGAGCCGGCCGGTCAGCCGACCCAGCTCGGCGGCAAAGACCAGACCCACCGATACCGCAGCACCGTGACGCCACTGATAGCGCTCGCGGCGTTCAATCGCATGCGCCAACGTGTGGCCGTAGTTGAGGATCTCCCGCAGCTGCGATTCTTTCTCGTCAGCAGCAACCACCTCAGCTTTAACGGTGATCGCCCGGCGAACCAGCTCGGGCAGTACGTCACCAGTGGGATCCAGCGCGGCTTGCACGTCGGCTTCAATCAGGTCCAAGATCACCGGGTCAGCGATGAACCCGGCCTTCACCACTTCAGCCATTCCGGCCACAATCTCGTGGCGCGGCAACGTTTCTAGCGTTGCCATGTCAGCGACAACAGCAAGCGGTTGATGGAAAACGCCGACCAGGTTCTTCCCGGCTTCGGTGTTGATCCCGGTCTTTCCACCGACAGCCGCATCGACCATACCGAGCAGGGTGGTCGGCACATGCAGGATCGACACGCCACGCAGCCAGGTAGCCGCCGCGAAACCAGCCACATCGGTGGCCGCCCCACCACCCAGGCTGACCACAACATCTTGTCTATCGATGCCAATGCGGCCTAAGACTTCCCAGATAAACGCCACTACCGGCAGGTCCTTGCCCGCTTCGGCATCCGGGATTTCGATACGATGCGCATCGACGCCCTTGCTGGTCAGGTGGTTGCGCATCGCCTCGGCGGTCTGCGTCAGCACCGGTTGATGCAGGATTGCTACCCGCTTTCGGCCAGACAGCAAGTTGTCCAGTTCGTCAGACAAATCGGTGCCAATCAGCACCGGGTAGGGCGGATTGACGGCTACTTCGACGGTGACCGTGGCCGGCTTGGCGTGATCTGTCATCGGCCGGCCTGGGGGATCGATGGCGTAGCTATCGGTTGCGTCCGCTCCGGCGGCGAAACCCCCAGGCGGGACATGATGTAGCGGACTACCGCCCGGGGATTGCGACGGTTGGTGTCCACCCGGATGGTCGCGACCCGCCGGTACAGCGGGGCGCGCTGCGCGGTGAGCGTGCGATACGCCTCGGTGCGATCCGGCCCAGCCAGCAGCGGCCGAACCGTATTGCCGCCGGTGCGCCGCACCCCCTCGGCGACACTGATCTCCAAATAGATGACGGTGTGGCCGGCTAGTGCCGCGCGTACCCCCGGACTGGTCACCGCACCACCGCCGAGGGATAGCACCCCCTCGTGCTGATCTAACGCAGTCCGCACCACTTGCTCCTCAATCCGACGAAATTCCTGTTCCCCATCCACCGCAAAGATGTCTGGGATAGTGCGTCCGGTTTGCTGTTCGATCGCGGCGTCGGTGTCCAGCATGCTCACCCCCAGCGCCTTTGCCAGCTGCCGGCCAATGGTGGACTTGCCGGCCCCCGGCAAACCCACCAGTACCGCCTTCGGTGCCATACGCGGCTATCCCGAAGCTCGGTCAATCGCCGGTTCCTGGCTGGCCACCGAACGCCGATAGGACTCAATGTTGCGGCAGGTTTCCGCTAGCGAGTCACCACCGAATTTTTCCAGCGTCGCGCGCGCAAGCACCAGGGCAACCATGGTTTCCACGACCACCCCGGCGGCCGGCACCGCACAGACGTCGGAACGCTGGTTGATGGCAACCGCTTCAGCGCCGGTTGCCATATCCACGGTGGCCAATGGTCGCGGCACGGTGGAGATCGGCTTCATGGCCGCACGCACCCGCAGCGGCTGCCCGTTGGTCATTCCGCCTTCTAGCCCGCCCGCTCGGTTGGTAGATCGCACAATCCCGTCCGGCCCGGGATACATCTCGTCATGAGCACAGCTGCCGCGACGGCGCGCGGTTTCGAAACCGTCACCAATCTCGACACCCTTGATCGCCTGGATTCCCATCACAGCGGCGGCAAGCTGACTATCGAGTCGATGATCGCCACTGATAAATGAGCCCAACCCAACCGGTAAGCCGACGGCGACCGCCTCAACCACCCCGCCAAGGGTGTCGCCGGCTTTTTTGGCGGCCTCCACCTCGGCGATCATGGCGGCTTCGGCGGCGGGGTCGAAGGCACGCACCGGACTGGCATCAATCGCCGGTAGATCAGCCGGCTGCGGGCACGGGCCGGTGTAGGGCAGTGCAGCGCCGATCGAAACGACGTGCGAAAGCACCTCCACACCCAGCGCTTGACGGAGAAAAAGCCGCGCTATTGTTCCGGCCGCGACGCGGGCGGCGGTCTCACGGGCACTGGCCCGCTCCAAGACCGGCCGAGCATCATCGAATCCGTACTTGAGCATGCCGGCATAGTCGGCATGGCCTGGTCGCGGCCGAGTAAGCGGGGCATTGCGGGCCGCTTTTTCCAGCTCGGCCAGTTGCTGCGGGTCAATCGGGTCGGCGGCCATCACGGTTTCCCACTTCGGCCACTCCGTATTGCCGATCTCAATCGCAATAGGACCGCCCAAAGTGCTGCCATGGCGCACACCGGCCAGCAGTGTTACCGCATCGCGCTCAAAGGCCATCCGCGCTCCGCGACCGTAGCCCAGCCGGCGGCGGGCAAGCTGCTCAGCTATATCGGCGGACGTGACAGCCACCCCGGCAACCATGCCTTCAACTAAAGCCACCAAGGCGCGGCCATGGGATTCACCGGCGGTGGTCCAACGCAACACCTGACCATCTTCGCATCTGCGCGTTTTCGACCCGCTGCACCCCGGACCGAACTCACCATGAGTATCCGCTGGTTGGGCATCGCGACAACGGCATGGAATCAACTACCCTATGGGTATCACTGGTTCTGCACGGCAGAGCCGCCTCGGGAAATCAGCAAATGACTTGCCGAATTTCGCACAATGCACGCTAGAACGATCAAGGAGTGTCAACGTTGAGCTCCGCAGAAATGAGCGCCGTAGAAAGATTTTGGGGCTATAGCTCAGCTACCGCGACCGGTGCATTTACCTTATTTGTTTTGACCGCTTTGCCGGTGAGTATCATCCTGGACGGCGTTGAATCCAGCCATACCAAGGATTCCCTGACCCGGAACCTCGATTTCGCGGCCGACGGGCTCAACAGCGGCGGCTACCTGCTGGAATGGTACGCATTGGCAAATCACGGCAATTCCGCGAACAAAAATGCTAACGATGCCGCAATAGCGGCCGGATTTATTATTATTATTGCGATCTTCGTGATCACCTGCATGGAACAGGCCGACACGCAGTTACAGCCCAGCCCCGATCCCGATCAGGGCGAAGAATTTCGCGCCGCGGCATTGCAGTTCGACGATCTTCGGGGGCAGGTCCTGCACGTTCCCCAACCAAAGGCCGGTCAATGGTCAGGGTGGGCAGCGGAAGGCTTCACCGACTCCACCGACGCGCAGCGAGTGCGCCTGCAGCAGATGGCTGACGCCGACAACCAGGTGGCCGACACCCTGCAAACGCAGGCTCACCAAGTCACCCAAGCGCGCCGGGAGGTTGCCGGCGCCAAGCTGGTACTCGCCATGGCAATACCGGGCGCCGCGGCCTTATACAAGGTGAACCCGTGGGCTTCGACAGTGTGGCAGCTTGTGTGCGGCGTTGTTGCGATTAGTCAAGTTGTCACCGCTTATGTGAACTTGCACGACCAATCGCAGCAGAACGCGATCAAAATCAACAAAGCGACCGCGGTGTACACCCAGGTTCAGCAGAGCGCCCAGGCCGCGGCACCCTCAACTGCCGCAACCTGGGAAACCACCGGGAGCGCCAGCCCGCCAGCACCTTCCAACGCTGCACCGGGCAGGCCTACCCCGGTAACCGCGTTCCGGGCCGCCGATTCC
>JAIENC010000196.1 GCA_019751635.1 Mycobacteriaceae bacterium | reverse complement strand
CGGATCGATTGGGGCTGCAGATTGTGCGGACATTGGTATCTGCGGAGTTGGGTGGCTCGCTGCGGATGCACGATGCCGCATCAGGTGGGACTGATGTGGTCTTGCGTGTACCCGTTGGTCGTCGGATCCGGGTCGCGCCGTAGCGCGCCGCATAGCAGTGCGGCCCCGACACTATGTCGGGGCCGCGCTATCTGGTGACTGGTTCACACTCCGCTGCGGGCTTTTGTCCGAGCGTTGCGACGCTTCAGTGCGCGCCGCTCATCTTCGCTCATGCCGCCCCAGACGCCGGAATCCTGGCCGGTGTCCAACGCCCACGAAAGACAATCAGTGGTCACTGGGCAACGGTTGCAGACCAGTTTCGCGTCAGCGATCTGGGCAAGTGCCGGCCCGCTGTTCCCGACGGGGAAGAACAGCTCGGGGTCCTCGTCGCGGCAGACTGCCCTGTGGCGCCAATCCATACCTGGTCACTCCTCACTAGTTACGCAACAAGGTGCACGCGCTTTTGTTCAACGCGTGCCCAAGAAAGGTGTTGTGTCCTTACTTTTCTTAAAACCTGTTAGATCGTTTCACAGGCTCAACAGATGTCAATAGGGTCAAGATATTGCGTGGGCAATGTCACTTTACGGAATGTTCCTGAAACGCTCACTCGACTCCGCTAGACTATCGGCCGCCGTTGAGTCAGATGATCCTGCCCGACGCCGATAGAATGCATTGTTATCCCAGTTCGGGATGGTTTTTTGGACGTGGCGCCACGACCGCCAACGCGTTGGGGACTGCGCGGAAAGTCATCGTTTCACGCAGCCCGAGGTAATCACCATCGAACTGACTGGCTATCGGTTGGCCAGTGCATGTGATTCTTAGGTAAGCCACGTTGTCGTCGCGGATGAGTTGTTTGGCTCGTAGCTTCGGTCGGCTCGAGATCATCTGGCGCAGCAGTCTTAAGGTGGGAATCGTTTTCATGCTGGTGACGGCGAACACTCCTAAACCTGACTCGAAAGTGCAGCCCGGATTGGTCCATAACGGTCGGTTATTGCTATAGGTCCACGGATTGGTGTTGGACACCCAGGCAAAGTGCACACCGCAGATCGGGTCTTGGTCAGGTAAGTGCAGTGTAAGGGTGGGTTTGCGACGGCTGTAGGCGAGAGTAATCGGTATTGCCTCACGCCAGTAACGAGTCGGCGTGACCTTGATGCCCTTACGGCGTTGCGCCTCTACGGCGGCGACCACCTCCGCGTCGACACCCATCCCGGCGTTGAGCACGGCCCACTGTTCACCGCAGTCGATTAGCCCGATCCGGCGCCATGTGTGCTGATGCTGGTAGTTGTCGATTAATCGGACGAGCTGGTTGGTGGCGGCGGTGGGGTCTGGGGAGATCCCCAGCGTCCGCGCCAACGCATTGGCCGAGCCACCCGGAACTATTGCTACCGCGGGTATGGGCTCCGGCGACGGCTGGCGAGGATGACCTAGCAATCCGTTGACCACCGCGCTTACTGTGCCGTCGCCGCCATGCACGACCACGAGATCGACGCCCTCCCGGGTGGCTGCCCGTCCCAGTTCCGTCGCGTGTTCGCGGTGGTGGGTGTGTGAAACGGTGAGCTGCACACGGCTCTTGAGTGCACTTGCTAGTAGGTCACGCCCGGCTGCGGTGGTGGACGTGGCAGCGGGGTTGACGATCAGTACGGCACGCATGGCGCATGAGCTTAAGCGAGCTAACCGGATTGGTTGACTACGCTGTCACAGTGACTGATCGCGCTCCGGCTGCCGTGCGTGGTGCGGGATTTATTGTCGCCGCACAGGGTGTGCTTGGGCTGGGCACGGCGGGGGCTCTGCTGCTGCGTCGATTCGATGGTGCCGAACAGCGTGTCGTGGACGGTTTGGGTACCGGAATCTGGTTTCTGCTGTTCGGCAGCGCGGTGTTTGCTGCCGGTTGCGCGCTGTTGCGTGGCCGGCGCTGGGGTCGCGGGTTAGCCGTGTTTATCCAGTTGTTGCTGCTGCCGGTGGCGTGGTATTTGGCCGTGGGCTCACAAAGGTTGGTGTTCGGTATTGCGCTAGGGGTTATCGCACTGGGTACGGTGGTGTTGCTGTTTAGCCCCGCTGCGTTGCGTTGGGTGGGTCGTCAAAGTTAGCGGCGAGGGCAACTCGGCCGGTTCCGGCGGGCGGAGCGGCTCCCAATGCGGTCAATATTGTGGCGAACTTGGCGGTGGTTTCGTTGACTTCATCGCTGGGATCAGATTCAGCGACAATGCCGCCGCCGGCGTGCGCCAGCGCACTACGGCGATCAGCCGATAGCTGCGCGCAGCGCAGCGACACCACCCACTGGCCGTTTCCGTGAGCATCGCACCAACCCGCTGCGCCGGCATAGAACCCGCGGTCGCCTTCCAGCGTGGTGATCAGCTGTGTGGCAGCCGGTGTGGGTACTCCGCCAACCGCGGGGGTGGGATGTAATGCCAACGCTAAATCCAGCGCTGTGATCGAGGTGTCGCAGAGCCGCCCGCTGATCGGTGTGCAGAGATGCCAGAGCGCCGCTGTGCGGCTGAGTTGCGGTTCAGCGGCGATGACCAGGTCGTCACAGAGTGGTTCTAGCGCTGTGCGCATGGTGTCGATGACGAGTTGATGTTCATGGCGATTTTTGGCGGACTCAGCCAGCGCGGCGCCATTGGCGGCATCGCGTTCCGGGTCGGCGCAGCGTGGGGCCGACCCGGCGAACGGCTGACAGGTCACTCGGTCGCCGTCTCGGGCAACCAGCAGTTCAGGGCTAGCGCCAACCAGCGTCATTCCGGTGTAGTTGCCGCCGGCGGGGGTTAAGTCGACCAGGTAGCCGTAGGCGGCTGGGTCGGCGGTGATCAGCCGACGGACAATGCTGCGAGCGTCCAGCGGGGCGTCGGAGGTTAACCGCACAGCGCGGGCCAGCACCACCTTCTGCAGCATGCTGTCTGGTGCGGTCAACTCCGCTCGAGCTCGACAGATCCGAGCGCGGTACTCGGCAAGCGGCGGGATCTCGGCGCTCAGGTGCACGCCGGGCAGCGGCACGGTTGGCCAGCGCTGCGGGGTGTCGGTGCGCAGCATGGTGTGCGGAGTCAGCAACGCGGCGGGTCTATTCAAGTCGAAAGGCAACGCGCCCAATACAATTGGCGCCGTACCTGCGCGCAGAGCCGCTTGTGCCGCCGCGATCTCGCGGTAGATTGTCTGAACTCCGTCGGCAATGAGGGTCTCGCTCGGCCCGCACAGTGCGAACGGTGGCTCACCCATGCTGACCGATTCTGCCCGACGGGCACTGGGCCGTGTCTTGCGTGTGCCTCTCTGGCTCAGGCAGGGCACATGTCAGGATGGCTACCGTGACACAGATTCGGGTACTGGCGGTAGCCAACCAGAAGGGCGGGGTGGCCAAGACCACCACGGTTGCTTCGCTGGGCGCTGCATTGGCGGATGAAGGCCAACGGGTGCTCTTGGTTGACCTGGATCCGCAGGGTTGTTTGACCTTCTCGCTGGGCCATGATCCGGACAAGCTGCCAGTCTCCGTGCATGAGGTGTTGCTCGGTGAAATTGAGCCGAGCGCTGCGTTGCTTGCGACGGCAGAAGGCATGACGCTACTGCCGGCCAATATCGATCTGGCTGGCGCGGAGGCGATGCTGCTGATGCGAGCTGGGCGCGAGTACGCGCTCAAACGTGCGTTGGCCAAGCTCAACGATCGGTTCGACGTGGTAGTCCTGGACTGCCCGCCCTCGCTGGGGGTGCTCACTTTGAATGGGTTGACCGCCGCTGACGAGGTCATTGTGCCTTTACAGTGCGAGACGTTGGCGCACCGCGGCGTCGGCCAGTTTCTGCGCACGGTTGCCGATGTGCAGCAGATCACCAACCCAGTCCTGCGGTTGATTGGTGCTTTGCCGACGCTGTATGACTCGCGGACTACCCATACCCAGGACGTCTTGCTTGACGTTGCGGATCGTTACGATCTGCCGGTGCTGGCGCCGATCCCACGTACGGTGCGCTTCGCTGAGGCCAGTGCGTCGGGTGCCTCGGTTATGGCCGGGCGTAAAAACAAAGGCTCGGTCGCCTATCGGGAGTTGGCCTGCGCCCTGCTCAAACACTGGGATTCCGGTGCGCCACTGCCGACTTTCACCGCCGCCGAGAGCTAGCTGGCAACTGGGATTAACCCAGCGCTACCACCGTGTCGCCCCGTTGTTCAAACAGCCGAGGACCGAGCACGGCTGGCACCACAGCAGAGTTGCCCGGTGGCCGATCCACCGAGAGATAACGATCAAGTTCTCCATTGGGGGGGTCATAGACACCGATCCCGCCGGTTACCGG
>JAIENC010000046.1 GCA_019751635.1 Mycobacteriaceae bacterium | reverse complement strand
ATGCGTTTGCGTCCGAGCAGGTCGGCGATTCTGCCCCCGGCCACCATGAAGGCCGCAAAGACGATGTTGTAGCCATTGAGCACCCACGACAGGCTGCTCAGATTGCTGCCATGGAAGTAGCGCTCAATGGCGGGAAACGCGATATTGACGATGGTGGAGTCGAGAAAAGCCAGAAAAGCGCCGAACGCCGCCACCAACAGCACTGCTGTTGGGGCAGGCTGGCGGCGGCGAACCAACACAGACGGGCGTTGGTCATTGGGCATGCGCATCTCCGTCAATAATCGGTGCTGACCGACTCAGCTGGCGCTTGCTCACTGTACTGGGCAGGTGCTCTTTCGGCGGGTGAATTATTCACCCAGTTGTGCGCAGCCGTTGCAGTGCTTTGCGGACCTGTACAGGGTCGGTGGTCTGCCAGAACGGCGGTAGTGAGGCTTGCAGGTAACTGCCGTAACGGGCGGTGACCATGCGGGAGTCGAGCACTGCCACCACGCCGCGGTCATCGATGCGGCGCAGCAGCCGGCCCGAACCCTGCGCCAGCAGCAGGGCCGCATGGCTGGCGGCGACAGCCAAGAAGCCGTTGCCGCCCTGGGCGGCCACCGCGCGTTGTCGGGCGCTCAGCAGCGGGTCGTCGGGCCGGGGAAACGGAATCCGGTCGATGACCACCAGCGATAGCGAAGGACCCGGCACGTCGACGCCCTGCCACAGCGACAAGGTGCCAAACAGCGATGTCTGCGCATCCGCGGCAAACTGCTCGACCAGCGTGGTGGTGCTGTCCTCGCCCTGACACAACACCGGTGTGTGAAGTTGTTCCCGCATGGCTTCGGCTGCGCTCTGGGCTGCCCGCATGGAGGAGAACAACCCCAGAGTTCGGCCACCGGCCGCGGTGATGAGTTCGGCGATCTCGGCCAGCTGCGCCGTTGTGCCGGTGCCATCACGGCCCGGTGGTGGCAGATGCGCGGCAACGTAGAGGATGCCGGCTTTGGCGTGCTGGAATGGCGACCCGACGTCAAGTCCACGCCAGCGTGGATGGGCCGATTTTTCCTCGGCTGCTCCGATCAAGCCCCACGCGGCGGCCATCGCGTCGAAGGACCCGCCAACCGTGAGCGTCGCCGAGGTCAACACCGTCGTCGACCGGGCGAAAATCCGTTCGCGCAACAACTCAGCTACCGCCAACGGTGCTACCCGCACCCGTGCGGTGCTGCGGCTTTCGTCGTAATCGAGCCAGACCACATCGGTGCGTTCACAAAGCGCGGGGCCAAACGCCGTCAAGATCCGGGTCGCGGTGGTGCAGACCTCGGTGAGGCCGGCGACCGCCTCGGCCCGTGCTGAGGCGACAACAGCGTCGGCGGGGGACATGTCAATCGCCCCCAAAGCCCCTGCAGCAGCGTCCCGCAGTGCGGTCAGATGTGTCGCGAGCTCGTCATCAAGGCAGTCAATGCGGCCGGACCCCAGCAGTTGGGTGTCTTCGATCGCCGTAGTCCAGGCGGTCGATGCGGTCTCCAGCCGTTGGGTCAGCTCCGGTTTTACCAACCGAGTGATGCGCCGCGCGGTCACCCCAAGCCCCGTCGAAGTCAGCTCGCCGGTGGCTACCGCCGTTACCCGATCGACCAGTTCGTGCGCCTCATCAACGACGAGCAGCGTGTGCTCGGGCAGCACGGCGGACTCGGCAATGGCGTCAATGGCCAGCAGCGCGTGATTGGTGACCACGATGTCGGCTCGGCCCGCCTCGGCGCGGGCGCGCTCGGAGAAACATTCGCTGCTCAACGGGCACCGAGCGCTACCGAGGCATTCCCGGGCGGACACGCTGACCTGGGCCCACGATTTATCGGGTACGCCGGGTTTGAGGTCGTCGCGATCACCGGACTCGGTTGTGTTGGCCCAGGAAGTGAGTCGCTGTACATCGCGCCCCAGCACGCTCAATGGCTGAAAAAGTGCGTCTTGGGCTTGATCGCTGCTCTCCACGCCGCCGCGTAGCTTGTTCACGCATAGATAGTTTTGTCGTCCTTTGAGCAGCGCGAACCGTGGCCGACGTGGCAACACGTCGGCCAGGGCATCGGTTAGCTGGGGTAGGTCACGGCCGACGAGTTGGCGCTGCAGTGCGATCGTCGCGGTAGACACCACCACTGGCGTGCGTTGGGATAGCGCGCTGACGATCGCCGGGACCAGATACGCCAATGATTTGCCGGTTCCGGTACCGGCTTGGACCGCTAGATGTTCGCCGGTCGCAAAGGCGTGCGCGACCGCTTCGGCCATCTCCAGCTGGCCGCGGCGTTGACTGCCACCAAGGGCAGCCACCGCGGTGGCCAGCAGATCGGGGATGGACAGCGCTGTTGTGATGATTTCCTCGCGTGCTTAAGGGGCCTGGGGTTTCCCGGGGTGGTGCCGGATCGGCCATCGCCTCACCAGGTTGGCCACCCCGTGGCCAGATTGTCCTACGGCGCCAAGGCAGCTGTGATGGCGTTGCCGGTCGCTATCCTATGACCCATGGTCGCGTCAGCACCGGCGAAGCCCGCGACGACCGGGCAACGCGGGGTCGATCCCGTTGAGGCCACGCAAGCTCCGTGGGTCACCATCGTCTGGGATGATCCAGTCAACCTCATGACCTACGTGACGTATGTATTTCAGAAACTGTTCGGCTACAGCGAGACGCAGGCCACCACACTGATGCTGCAGGTGCATCACGAAGGCAAGGCGGTGGTGTCGTCGGGCAGTCGAGAGTCCATGGAGGTCGACGTGTCACGGCTGCATGCTGCCGGCTTGTGGGCCACCATGCAGCAGGATCGCTGAGCATCGATCCACGACATTGGGGATTGCCGCGTGCAGAGATGGAAACGGGTTCACACCGCAACTGGCCCGCGGTTCCGGTCGAGCTTTGCCCCACATGAAGCAGCGTTGCTGAGCAATTTGATCAAGTCGCTGCTCAGCATGCTCGACGAGCGGGAATCTGCTGCGCCGGCAGACGAACTTGAGCAGATCACCGGAATCACCACCGGCAACGTCACACCACCTCAAGATGCGACGCTGCGTCGGCTGCTGCCGGATTTTCATCGACCAGAACAGTCCAACGACGCTACGGACAGCCTCAATTCCGCTCTGCGCAGCTTGCATGAACCGCAGATCATCGAGGCCAAACGGGTTGCCGCGCAGCGTTTATTACATACTGTTCCGGTCGAGGGCGGACGGTGTGAGTTGACCGCAGCGGACGCCCACGCCTGGGTTGCGGCGGTTAACGATCTTCGGCTGACGTTGGGAACCATGCTCGGGATCGGTCCCCACGGGCCGGATCGGCTGCCCGATGACCATCCGTTGGCCGGGCATCTCGACGTCTACCAGTGGCTGACCTTCCTGCAGGAATACCTAGTCCTAGCGCTGATGGAGAAACGGACCTAATGCGCTCCATCACCGATGTCGACGGCATCTTGATCGGTCACTATCACCGGCTGGATTCCGATGCATCACTTGGGCACGGTTGGGCCTGCGGCGTCACTGTTGTGGTGACGCCGCCTGGCACGGTCGGTGCGGTCGATTGCCGAGGTGGTGCGCCCGGCAGCCGAGAGACCGACCTGCTGGACCCGGCTAACAGCGTGCGCTATGTCGACGCGGTGCTGCTGGCCGGTGGCAGCGCTTACGGGCTGGCCGCCGCGGACGGCGTCATGGGTTGGTTGGAAGAACACGACCGCGGTGTGGCGTTTCCCGGCGAACCGGGCAGGGTCGTGCCCATTGTGCCGGGGGCGGTCATCTTCGATTTGCCGGTGGGGAGTTGGAAGTGCCGACCAACGGCGGAGTTTGGCTACCTGGCTTGTGCTGCTGCTGCGGCCGGCGGTCCGGGGGCAGTGATCCCGGTGGGGACGATCGGCGCCGGGGTGGGGGCGCGTGCTGGTGTGCTTAAAGGCGGGGTGGGGACCGCGTCTAGCACGCTGGATTGCGGTGTGACCGTCGGCGCGATAGTTGTGGTGAACTCCTCGGGTGATGTAGTGGACAGGGCCACTGGCCTACCGTGGATGGCGGAGCTGATCAAAGAATTCGCCCTGCAGCCGCCGCCAGCCGCCCAGCTCGCTACGTTTGCTCGCCAGCTTGCTGCATCGAGTTTGCTCAACACCACGATCGGTGTGGTTGCCACCGACGCCGCGCTGAGCCCGTCAGCGTGCCGGCAGGTAGCAATCGCGGCTCACGACGGGCTTGCCCGCACCATTCGCCCGACACACACACCGGTGGACGGCGATACGGTGTTTGCCTTAGCGACGGGTGCGGTGGAGGTGCCGCCGGCG
>JAIENC010000277.1 GCA_019751635.1 Mycobacteriaceae bacterium | reverse complement strand
TCCAGATGGTCTTCGGCGATGTTGAGCACCACCCCGGCCGCTGGCCGCAGTGAGGGCGCCCAATACAGCTGAAAACTGGAGAGCTCGACAACCAGCAGGTCGGCCGGCTCCCGTAACGCGTCCAGCACTGGGATGCCGATATTGCCGCAGAATTGGCTGCGGCGCTGTCCAGCCGTGAGCATGGCGTGCAGCATCGATGTCGTGGTGGTCTTGCCGTTAGTGCCGGTAACGGTCAGCCAGCGCCGGGGCGGTCCGTAATAACCGCACGCATCCAACCGCCAGGCTAACTCCACGTCACCCCAGATCGGCACGCCAACCGCGGCGGCAGCGGCCAACAGCGGGGTATCCGGCCGTAAACCTGGACTGGTGATCACCAGCGCGTAATCGGCGATCCGCTGGGCCGCTGCGGACGGGCTCAGCGCTAATACCCCGGTATCAGCATGTCCTTGCCGAATAGCCGGATCCTCATCACACACCGTGGCCAACACACCCAGCTCTGTCAGCGTCGCCAACACAGCTTTTCCGGTTACTCGACCGCCCGCCACCAACACCGGTGAACCAGGCGCTAAGAGCACGCCGGGCATCTCATTCACCGATTCTGGCAAGCCATTCCCCGTAGAACAGCGCGACACCGAGGCCACACGCCATCGCGGTGAGTAGCCAAAATCGGATGATCACCGTGGTTTCGGCCCAGCCGACCAACTCGAAGTGGTGGTGAAAGGGAGCCATCCGAAACACCCGGCGACCGGTGCTTCGGAAAGCCAAAATCTGCAGCACTACTGAGGTGATCTCGGCAACAAATAGCGCCCCCAGCACCACCGCGAGGATCTCCGTGCGGCTCGTTACCGAAAGACCTGCGATGATGCCGCCCAACGCCAGCGACCCAGTGTCCCCCATGAAAATCTTGGCCGGCGCGGCGTTCCACCAGAGAAAGCCGATACAGGCCCCCGCCGTAGCGGCCGCGATAATGGCTAGGTCCAATGGATCCCGGACGTTGTAGCAACCCAGCTCCGGTGCGCTCACGCAAGCATTGCGGTATTGCCAGAAGGTGATCAACACATACGCGGCGCTGACCATCGCCATGCTGCCAGCGGCCAGACCGTCTAGCCCATCGGTGAAATTGACCGCATTGGACCAAGCGCTGACCATAACAACGCAAAACAACACGAATATGGCTGGAGCCAACGTGACTGTCGCAATCTCACGGACATAGGACAAGTTGGCGCTTCCGGGGGTGAGCCCCACCGCATTGCGAAACTGCAGCACCAAGAACCCGAACAGCACGGCGGCGGTGATCTGCCCAACGGTCTTGGCCGTCTTATTCAGCCCAAGGTTGCGTGACCGGCGGATCTTGATCAGGTCGTCGATAAAGCCCACCGCGCCAAGAACGGTGGCCAAGCCTAGTACGAGCAACCCCGAAGCGGACGGCCCCTCGCCATTAAAGGCCAGGCCAGCCAGGTGAGTCCCGACATAACCAGCCCAAATACCAGCAAGGATCGCCACCCCACCCATCGAGGGCGTGCCCCGTTTGGTTCGGTGGCTCGGTGGACCGTCTTCGCGAATCTCGTGGCCGAATCCTTGCCTGGTGAACAGCCGGACTAGCGCTGGGGTCAACAAGATGGACACCGTGACAGCGATAGCGACGGCAAAAAGAATTTGCCTCATGTATGGCCCGGATTGTCACTGCCGACCAACGCCTCAGCCAACATCCATAACCCTGCGGAATGAGACGCCTTGACCAATACCACGTCCCCAGGTTGCAACTCGGCCTGCAACAACGCCAGGGCGGCCGCAGTGTCGGCGACCATGGTGGCCTCCCCGGCCCACGAGCCTTCCATGACCGCGCCGTGGTACATCGCGCTCATAGACCTCCCCATTCCGATGACAACAAGTCGAGACACATCTAAGCGCACCGCAAGCCGGCCGATGCGATCGTGTTCGGTTATCGCATCGTCGCCGAGCTCACCCATCTCGCCGAGGACCGCCCAACTCCGTCGGCGCTGGCCACCACGATGGGCAATCCAGGCCAATGCCTGCAAGCCACTGCGCATCGAATCCGGGTTGGCGTTATAGGCGTCGTCAATCACCGTCACCCCGTCGCTGCGGGTCGTGAGCTGCATCCGATGCCCAGACACCGGCCGGGCTCCATGCAACGCCGCGGCTATGTGTTCGAGACTGGCCCCAGATACCAACCCCACGGCGGCCGCGCACAACGCATTGGCGACCTGATGCTCACCGGCCACCCCAAGGTGCACTTCGACCGCACCGGTCTGGAACATCCCACCCGTGTGCAGCGTGAAACTCGGCCGGGCTAAATCATCGAGACTCGCCGGCCCGGCCCAGACATCACTGGGGCCACTGTCAGTCGTTGCGGCACGGCTGACTCGCACCACTCGGGCCGCCGTCAGCTCAGCCATTGCCGCTACCGCCGGGTCATCAACATTGAGAACAGCCACTCCAGTGCATGGAATCGCTTGCGGTAGTTCGGCTTTAGTTGCTGCGATGGCCTGTCGTGAGCCGAACTCGCCCAAGTGTGCGGTACCGACGTTAAGGACCACCCCGATATCTGGTGCGGCGATGGCAGCCAACTCGGCGATGTTGCCACGATGGCGTGCCGACATCTCAAGAATCAAATAATCAGTTTCCGGGGTCGCACGCAGCACCGTCCAGGGATGGCCCAACTCGTTATTGAATGATCCCGGCGGGGAGATCACCTGCCCCAACGGATCCAGCACGGCCGCCACCAAATCTTTAGTCGAGGTTTTACCTGACGAGCCGGTGATCCCGATGATGGTCAGCCCTTGGGACGCCAACTGGCGAGCCACCACCGAAGCCAACGCGGCCAGCGCGCCCAGCACCGCCGCACCCGACCCATCCGTATCGTGTTCGAGCACTCCGGCCAGCTGGCCTTGGGCCCCACCCTGCCGACGCGGGGCAACTACGATAGCTGGAACTCCGACCGGTCGGGCCGCTAGCACAGCGACCGCCCCCGCCGCGATAGCCGCCGCAGCGTGGTCGTGGCCATCGGAGCGCGCTCCCGGCAGCGCCAAGAACAGCCCGCCGGGGGTGAGTTTGCGCGAGTCGAATTCAACAGTTCCGGTGACATGCCGTTGCGCTGCATCCTCGGCCGAAATATCGACCAGCTGGCCACCAACGATCTGGGCAATCTGGGCAATCGTCAGATCAATCATTGGCGCGCCTCCAGACCCTGCAACGCATGAGCAAGCTCGACCCGATCATCAAACGGACGAGTCTGACCACCAGCTCGCTGCCCAGTTTCATGGCCTTTCCCCGCAACTAGCACCACATCACCCGGATGTGCCCAGACCACCGCGTGCTGGATTGCGGCCTGCCGATCCCCTATTTCGACAATCTGCGCCGAACCACCAGCCTGGGCGGCACCAGCCAAAATTTCGCGGCGAATCGCGGCCGGATCCTCACTGCGCGGGTTGTCGTCGGTGACGACGACCAGATCCGCCAGTTCAGCGGCGAGCTGCCCCATCGGCACCCGTTTGCCCTGGTCCCGATCACCACCGGCACCAAATACCACCGCCAGTCGATGGCCCGGACGCCGCAACGTGGTCAACACAGCCTGCAGCGCACCCGGTTTGTGCGCATAGTCCACCACGGCCAAAAAATCCTGCCCACAGTCAACTTTCTCCAGCCGTCCGGGAACTCTAGTGCACTGTATCCCCGGCAATGCCTGCTCCGGGGAGACCCCGACCGCAGCAAGAATGGCCAGCGCAACCAGACCGTTACCCACGTTGTAGCGGCCCGGCAGCCCGATGCCGACATGGTGCTGCACACCAGCTGGATCGACCGCGACAAAGTTCAACCCGCCAGCATCGGTTGACACCACATCGATAGCACGCCACTGCGCTGGCTGGCCGGTAACGCTGACGGTGATCGCCTCGCCAGCACGAGCCGCCATGGTCCGCCCGGCGTCGTCGTCGATGCAGATCACGGCGGTGCGAGCACGCAGCGCCGAAGCCGGGTCGAACAACAAAGCTTTCGCCTCGAAGTACTCGGCCATGCTGGAGTGAAAGTCAAGGTGATCACGCGACAGGTTAGTGAAACCGCCGACCGCGAAACGCACGCCATCGACACGCCCCAGCGCCAACGCATGACTGGACACTTCCATCACCACG
>JAIENC010000236.1 GCA_019751635.1 Mycobacteriaceae bacterium | reverse complement strand
GCCGAGGTGAGTAACTCCGTAGTGCGGCCATTGGCATCGGTGTATTGCAACGGAAGCACCGACAACCAATTGGAAATCAGAATGAACACAAAAATCGTGACCGCCAGCGGCAACACGAAGGGCGCAACCCGCATGCCGATGGCACTCTCCACCTGATTGCGCATCTGGATGGTGATCGCTTCGAAGAACAACTGCACGCCACCAGGGACACCCGTCGACGTCACCTTGGCGCGCAAGAAGAAAGCCAACCCGATCACAATCGCCGCCGCGATCGCGGTGGACAACACGGTGTCGGTGTTGATGGTCATGCCCAGCCACTGCGCCGTGTGGTGCTCGCCGACCTCGATTTGGGCCCCGGCCAGGATCGTCTCATTCATCGCTGGTCCTGCTCCCTTCCGGTGCACTGGATAGGTTGTGGTTAAAAGCCGAGTTATCCGACGTCACCGACGCCGCCCCGGCAGTGCTTAGCTTCTTCCAGACCGGTAGCGCGGTCGAAATCACCAACAGCACCTGAAAGAGTGCCAGACCGAACAGCACACCCAATCCAGCGGGTCGGAAAATGAAGGCGATCGCCAGTCCAATAACGGTGACGACGGCCAGCCGCGAGGCCGAGTTGAGTGCCATCGATTTCTTCAGCGGGTGCGCGTCCGCGGTGATCTTGGTCACCGACCGCTGCACCCCTGCCGCATTGAGCAGACCCAACAGCAGCCCAACACCGAAGAACACCGCAACCATCAGATGGCCCAACCAGCCGGCGATAACCACCGCGAACACGGTCAGCGCGCTGCACACCGCCAAAAGTCGCTTGGGACGGAAAGCAACAGCAGGAAACACCAACGGCGCGTCCTGCGCTGGTGTTGTCACCGCCACACCTCAATCCCGGGTAGATACATCGCTGACAAAAAACTGCCTGGTCGATCATGGAGTCGGCCGAGCCTATCGCAGTCGTTGCGCCGCGCTCACCTGGGGGATCTCAGCTGCACCGATTACCGACATGGCCAAGTCTACTACTACCGGTCGTCGTAGATACCGCCGCGTCGACGTAAGAGCGGAATAAGCGTCACCACAACAGCAATCACCATGGCAGCCATCATCACCAGTGCAGTCTGGCCGGGATCGAAAAAAATTGAGCTGGCCGCACCAAAGGCCACAATGCCCACCCACAGATAAATCAGCAGCACTACTCGACGGTGCGAGTGGCCTATCTGCAAGAGCCGATGATGAAGATGCATCTTGTCCGGACTAAATGCGCTGCGGCCGGCGCGGGTGCGTCGCACGATCGCCAGCAACATATCCAGCATCGGCACAAACACCACCGCCACCACCAACAAAAACGGCGACAGGAGAACAAAGACATCGCGCGCCCCATAAGCGTTCTGCGAAATCGGGCCCGCAGCTGTGGTCGACGCGGCGGCCAGCATCAAACCGATCAGCATGGACCCGGAATCCCCCATAAAGACTTTGGCGGGATGAAAATTGTGCGGCAGAAAACCCAAACACGCCCCGGCAAGCACCACCGAAATCACTGCCGGGGGATAAAACAGCACGTCACCCCCGTGATCGCGAAGCAGACCGACAGAAAACATGCAGATCGCCAGGGCGGTGATAAGACCCAGCCCGGCGGCCAGCCCATCGAGACCATCGACAAAGTTCATCGCGTTGACAATCGCCACGGTCAGCGCCAGGGTCAGCAGGATCGAGGAAACTTGGTCCAGCACAATGGTGCCCACGCCACCCAGCGGGATATACAGCACGCTCCAGGCGACTCCCATGGTGACCAGCACACTGGCCGCGGTGATCTGGCCAGCAAATTTTGTTAACGCGTCCAGCCCCCACCGGTCGTCAAGCAGACCAATGCCCAAAATCACCGCACCGGCCACCACCACTGCCGGCATACCCGTTGAATACACAAAGCCACGAGCCAGCGCCGGAAGCTGGAAAGCAAGAAAAACAGCCGCAATAACACCGATGTACATGGCCAGACCACCCATTCGCGGGGTCGGCGTCACGTGCACATCGCGTTCCCGCGGATAGGCAACGGCCCCCACCCGAGTGGCCAGGACCCGGACCGGACCCGTGGCGAAGTAGGTGATGATCGCCGCGGTCAAACCGACCAACGCTAGCTCGCGTAGCGGAACACCAGCACTACGATCAGACAGGGCAAGCAAACCGCTAACCACGCTGCAGACCGTACCGGACCAACCACCCGAGCCGATTACGGGCCGCCCTACAGCAACGCAGGGTCCACCCCAAGCACCGCGCCGATACTGTCCGCGCTAACCGGACCGGACCGCAAGATACGTGGAGCAGATCCGGTCAGATCGACAATCGTCGAGGCCGCCTGCTGCGCCGACGGCCCGCCATCGAGGTAGACATCGACACGATCCCCAAGTTGACTACGCGCTTGGCCGACATCGGTCGCAGCGGGTTGGCCGGAAACATTGGCGCTGGATACAGCCATCGGCCCGACTTCGCGCAGTAGTTCGATGGCCACCGGGTGTAACGGCATGCGCAGCATGACAGTGCCACGTGCATCGCCGAGGTCCCAGGGCAATGAGGGCGCTTGCCGAACCACCAGGCTCAGCGCGCCCGGCCAGAACGCGCGAATCAGCTCCCGCGCGCCGGCGGGAACGGTGAAGACCAAGCCCTCGATGGTCTGCCAGGAGCCAACGAGCACTCCGACCGGCATATCACGGCCTCGCCCCTTGGCCGAAAGCAGCGCGGCCACCGCAGCGTTGTCGAAGGCATCAGCGCCGATGCCATAGACGGTGTCCGTCGGCAGCACAACAAGTCGGCCGCTTTTGAGCACCCCCACTGCTGAGGCAATTCCCTGAGAACGCTGATCGGGGTCGCCGCAGTCGAACACCTCTACCATGTAGGCCTTTTCCCCCTCTGCCTTGCGCTACATTCGTCGCCGACACAAGTCACCGCCGTTGGGTTCTGCGCGCGGTAACAAACCTCGGCCGACCCGTGAGATCACGCCGGGCCACAATATCGTCGAAAAATTCTGTGCCAGCAAGCAGCTCCACCGTCACTGATGACGTGGTGTCGTCGTGTTCAACGGCAAACACACCACCAGGACGCAGCCATCGCCCCGCCAGGCCGGTGACAGCGGCAATCAGGCGCATCCCATCCGGGCCGCCAAACAACGCGTGCGGCGGGTCATAGTCAGCCACTTCGGGCGCCAGGACTGATCCCTCCGGAATATACGGCGGATTGGCTACCACCAGGTCGACACCGCCATCTAATTCACTGAGCAAGCCCGGCGTCGTGACATCAGCACACACGAGTTCGATTGCGGTGCATACCGCATTACGTTGGGCATAGGCTAAAGCCGACGCCGAATCGTCGATGCCGAGCACTCGGGCCGCCGGCCAATGGCACGCCAACGCGACCGCCAATGCACCGGAACCAGTACAAGCGTCAACAATCACCGGCCGCGCGGGTAACCGTTGGGTCATCGCCCAGGCCAACATGGTTTCGGTTTCCGGTCGCGGGATAAACACCCCCGGGCCAACGTGCAGCGTCACTGGCCCAAACGCCGCCGTCCCCATTAGATGCTGCAAAGGCACCCGCTGTGAGCGTGCCGTGATGATGGCACCGTACTGCTCAAAAAAATCGTCTGGGACCGGCTCGGCGAACCGGAGCCGACCGCGATCGATACCCGCAACGTGGGCAGCCAACTCTTCGGCGTCCCAGCGCGCCGACTCGATCCCCGCCGCAACAAGTACTGCCGTGGCGGAATCGATCGCACGGCGCAAGCTGGTCATGCTTGCTGCAACCGTGAACTCCGATCCGCGGCAGCCAAGGCATCAAATAATGCGTCCAGATCACCGTCGAGAACCTGATCGAGATTGTGGGATTTATAGCCAATTCGATGGTCGGTAATCCGATTCTCCGGGAAATTGTAGGTACGAACCCGCTCGCTGCGATCCACCGTGCGGATCTGACTGGCCCGATCAGCCGACGCATCAGCCACCGCCTGCTCTTCGGCGATGGCCTGCAACCGAGCGGCGAGCACTTGTAATGCACGGGCCTTGTTCTGCAGCTGCGATCGCTCGTTTTGACAGGTCACCACGATCCCCGTAGGGAGATGGGTGATACGCACCGCGGAGTCGGTGGTGTTCACGCCTTGCCCGCC
>JAIENC010000130.1 GCA_019751635.1 Mycobacteriaceae bacterium | reverse complement strand
CAGGGTCGGCTCGGCGGCGGTAGCTGGTCCTGCGCTCGGGCGGCTAGCAGGTAGCCCGCCTTGATGCGGAACACCGCCGAATAATTCGGGTCCGGCCAGATCACTGCCGCCAAGGTCTCGATGTGCTCGCTGGGTTCGGTTCGATAGCGGGTGTGTGTCCAGCGCTGGTTCCACGGGATCTGGCTGCGATCGAGGACCGGTTCCGTTTCGATCGAGTCGCTTGCGATCGAATCGGGTGGCTCGGGAATCATCTCGTAGAGTTCGTTGTTGAGCACGATCTCCTTCGCCGCCGCCGTAGCCGTGTTGAGTAGACCCACTTTGGTCAAATAGTCCGGGTAATTGCCGTGCTGGGCTCTCCAGTCGGCTACTGCTTGTTCGCCCAGCTCGGCGGCTAGCTCGGCGATCTGGTGGCTGATCGTGCTCGCCTGGGTCTCGATGAACTCCTGGCGCTGTGTTGCGCTCCATTCCTCGGGCAGGTGCAGATGGTCGGTGTAGACCGTGTGCACGATCTGGCGTATCTCCGGGCTGGTCACCGTCGCCCTCCCCGTCAAGGATGCTGAACAGATCCAGCTGGTGCGGATCGTTGCGCCTGCTGGCCATAGTGTCCTCTCAGTCATCACGGTGTCCCGGGTCTGGGTAGCCGAGCGCGGCGATGTCGTTCATGAGCAGCCCCTGCATCGGAATGAGATATCGCGCCTTGTGTCTGCCGGAATTGGTCGCATCGGCGTGCAGCTGCGCCAGGAGAGTATGTGCACCTTGATGAAAATCATTGCGTTACCAACACTTTCGAGAATGCAATTCACTGTGCGGTCGAACGGCTACCAGCCTGGATACGAGACAAGGAGATCGGCCACGACACTGCGACGTTGTTCGTCCAGGCCTGCGGCCGATATCGCCGAGCCCGGTAGCGCCCAGTTCACGCAGCATCTGGGCGCCACGATCGGAGTTGTAGAAGCTGACCATCGCCGCCAGAAACACGGCCTCACCGGAGGACAACACGCCAATCTAGGTGCCGATATCCCCAACCCGGGGAGCGAAATCCCACGTGCTCTTTGCGTTATCCGGGGGAGACTGGCCGTCGCCGAACCAACTGCGGCCGGCGATCACGACGCCACGTCGCCACGCCGCCAAGAATGCTTGCTCGTTATCAAACGCTACGGACACCGGAACCTCCTAACGGGGCGGCTAAAGCCATTAGAGGAGAAGAGTTTGATGACGCTGTGCACCCGTTGCCGTTGATTACGTTGCGTCAGAACGGCATCCAGGCCCAGCAGGGTCGATACGTTGTACGCGGTGGTGATGATCATGGCGCCTCGACTGCGACTGTGGGCTCGCCACATCCGGCTTCGCCGAAGTCTTGCCATGGAATGAATCGGTCGCCGCCGTGTCGACGTGGGCACCAAAATCCCCACTGGCGGACGCGCGGTCCAGTGATAATGACTGTCCAACAATGAGTTTGGTGGCCACGCTGATCGGTCGGGAGGCAGACGCGATGTCGACATGCGGCGCGGTGTATGGCGATGCTGCCGCGTCTGCGCACACGTCGACCGGTGGTGGTGACCTCGACGTAACCCCCTGCGAGGATCAGCGAAGCGAACCACCAGGGATGATCATGCAGTGCACGGGGATCGTCGGAACGATGAAAACAGTGCAGGTAAACGTTGAGCCACCGATTGCGCGGTATCAAAAACCACCGATACAGATACGGCGCATCAGGCTCCCCGATCACTTGATGCGGGCGTCCGCTGCACAGCGTAGGCAGCCAACGGTGATCCGTGGGATGGCTGACGGTGGCACTCATCGTGGCTTCGTTTCACCGATCGACGCCTGCGACGTCCGCATCCACAGTATGTGGCCCAGGCGCCGGCGGGGTGACGTAACGGCCGGTCGGGTCAGGCACCGGTGCGCTCCAGGTTTGCCGAGTAGTGCAAGGCTGCCCGGATCATCAACGCACGGCGGCGATGGGACTCGGGTTGGTGACCCATCCCCACGATGACGCGCTTGAGCTGGTCGCGGGCTTGGTCGAGTTTCTCGGGGAAGCGATTGCCGGGCAGACGCACCCCGGCCCACACGCCGTCGGTTGCTTGCACCGACAGTGCGGCTTGGGCGCACGCTCGCCGAACCGGGCAGTTGACGCAGACCGCCGCAGCGCGGGCGGAGTCTTCGAATCGGAACCAAAAGTTTGGATCACCGCCGTACTGGCATAGACCGGCGGAGTCGGCGATCGGTGTTGGTTGAGCCATGGTGCATCTCCTTTTCGACTCTCAAACTACGGCTATAAGCATCTATATAGCCATCTAGAAACGTCTTATCACGCTCATGTACCGCTGTCTAGAAATTTCCCGAATTAAGCAGATGTAGATGCTGGGGGTTGGGGCCGCCCGTGAGTTTGGAGGCCGACTTGCCTTATGTAGCTAGCAAACACAAATAGCGTTCAGATAGTTGAGGGGTTCGCATGTCTGTCGAAGAGGCTGTGGCGGTCTCAATTGCCTGGGTGGATGCGTGAATACTGGGTACGGCCAACTCTTCGATCGAGTCTGCGCTGTAAGTAAGTTATCAATTTGAACTGGGATTTATGAAGCGTAATAGCATGATGAAAACCGGGGATCCGTCCTTGACGTTCCCGTGTGGCAGGGCTATCTCTAGGTCGTTAAGCGCCTACTTGGACATGTCGCCTGCTAGCGAGTCGATACCATCTGTGGGCGGATCGTAGCTAACGATACTGACGGCTGCACCGGTTGGGTCGTCGGCGCCAGGACCTTGCCGGTAGCGTATATGCGTGACGCTGGTTTCATGTCCGCCGGAGGGCGTCAAACCGAGAATAGTTCCCTCGATCACACCCAAAACACGTCTAAAGACATCTATTTATCGCCATGAGGCAGTGATGGCGGGCCTCAATCTGATCGTGTTTGTAGGTGAACGGTTGAAAGAATCCCCTATAGTTTGATTGACCACAGGTGCCACCAGGCAGCCGTATGCACGTTGACCGAAGGACGCGGGTGACAGCAGCAAAGGGTGACGGGCTCGCCCGTGTCGGACGCATGGTCGCCGAGCGCCGGCTTGAAGTCGGATTCAACAGCCAACGTGAACTCGCCGAGAAGGCCGGCGTGGCGTTGAGCACCGCGGCACTGCTGGAACGCGGCCATACCTTTCCGAACCGGGCGAACGCCCGAAAACTCGAGCAAGCCCTGCAATGGCCCACCGGCACACTGGTCGAGATCCGCCGCGGCGGCCAACCCCCACTAAGCGGAGACCAGCCCCCCTCGGCCGCCATCGAGCACCCCGGCGGCAGTGCTCAAGCGCTGGCGATCGCCAACGGAGTCGTCGGCGTTGCCGCAACATGCATGGACATCCTGGTCCGCTATGGCGGATCCGACCCACAAACAGGCAAAGCACTACACGCACTCGACATGCAGCTATTGCAATTGGAGACCCTGATGGCGGCAAGCTTGCCGCAGGCAGACTCCTTCGACGACACCATGTCAGCCCTAGCCGAGCTACATCGTCAGCGTGACGCCATCAAACAAGCAGCAGCACAGACACGTTGACCCAGTCTCACCCAATGGTCGGCCTGCGGGCGAAGAAAGCCGACGGCATCGGCGAAACCTTGACCGGCACACCACTTTGTTGGGCCTCAACGCATTCGGTTGGACTGATTGCCAACATGACATGCCCGGGCCCGGCGTGGCCGCCTTCGCCGAACGAACTTTTCGGGAAAACCATATCGCCGGCCTGCACCTCGCCGGGAGCAACCGATATGCCCTGCTGGAACTGGCTGTACGTGTCGGCACCGAGCGTCACCCCTGCTTGCGCATACGACCACCGCAACAACCCCGAGCAGTCGAACGCATCCGGACCTTTAGCACCCCACACATACGGGCGGCCCAGCTTGGATAACGCGGCCTTGACAGCAACCGCAGCAGTGGGGCCGCCGCCCCCGATCGCCGCGCGCTGTGTATGCGGACGCAAACTGGCGTCGGGTTGGTGTTGGGTGAGGGCGATCAGCCGGGTGAGGGCTGGCAACGCCTGGGCTCCTGCTCCAAAGCTGGGAATCATTGCGGGCGAACCCATTACGGGGGCGCTCGACATGGTTGCAGCCGGGCCCACCCCGCTGCGGTAGCCGGCGGCTGC
>JAIENC010000150.1 GCA_019751635.1 Mycobacteriaceae bacterium | reverse complement strand
ATCGGCCGCATTACCACGGGGCCCATTCACACACTCCGTGTCGTTATTAAACCGTCCACTCGTATCCGGGAAGACAAAAACTGGCGCGGCGCCACCATGATTGCTGGCGTAACTATCAAGCGTGGCGATCGCATTGCCCACCCGGATCCAGTTGGTGGGGTTATTGAACTCCGCCGGAATCGTCATCACGGTAGACAGCTTCGGCGGAACAGCCCCGGTAAACCAGACCGGCGGCAGGTAAACATATTCCCGGCGATGCTTGAAACCACTGTGGTCATCCGCAATAGCGACTGGTACGAGCTTACCGGTGGCCGGACGTGTGTTACGCAGGCCCGAAAGGTCTTTCGCATCCACTTGATCCGGCAGCGGACCCGCAGTCAGGTCCGCCCAGGCGCTTTGCACCGTCGGGTAATAGCCCACCCATTGATTCAGGACGACAAGAACACAGAGCGACGTAGCCGGAATCGCAGCCAGCGACAATCCACGCCGCCACCAAGACGCCTGGGTAAAACCCGTCACCGCCACCGCCACCGAACTCCCGCACACACCAATCCACACCAATAACTTGACCGGAACCGGATCAGACGCCAACGACTCCGAATTGATATATGCCTGTGCAGCAAGCGCCACCAGCACACCGAACACCACACTGACCGGTAACCACATCAGCCGCCAGCGTCGCGTCCGCCACCCGATGGCCACCACGAAAATGACGATCGCAGCGATCTCCATAACCATCAGCAGCCAGCCACCCAACAACAAGATGCCATGACCCCATGTGCTGACGTCAAGATCCGGCGGCCGCGGCATCGGCGTGGGCGTAGGCATGACGGGCAACAGCGGTGCTGGTCCCTGCGGTGACATTCCGTCAGCTTAAATTCTGGGCATAAAGGCGTGTGCACAATCAAATTTCTCAACGCGTACCGTGAGACGGTGGCCAATATTCACCGTGCCCGAACCATCGCGGCAGCACCGGAAGAGGTCTGGAATCTGCTCGCCGACTTCGGGTCAATTAATTCATGGGCAGCTAACATCGCGCACTCGTGCATCCTCAATCAGGGCTCCGATGGTGGACCTCTCGGCACCACCCGGCGGGTGCAGGTTGGGCGCAACGCACTTGTCGAACGGATCACCGAATTTGACCCGCCACACGCCCTGGCCTACGACATCGAAGGCCTGCCGCTGCGCCTACCCCGGGTCACTAACCGGTGGACACTCCAGCCGACACCTGACGGTGCCACCGTCGTGACGATAACGAGTACCGTCGAAATCGGATCGCCTCTGCTGCTCAAACTCGCCGCCCACCTACCGTGCCAACTGCTGGCACGACAATCTGGCGTCATGCTGGCCGGGCTCGCGAACCGATTGGAGAAACCTGGTGTCTGATCGCCCCGACATCATCATCGTGATGACCGACGAGGAACGCGCGGTCCCCCCATACGAATCACCCGAGCTGCTGGCCTGGCGTGACCACACACTCTCCGGCCGTAAGTGGTTCGACGAACACGGGGTGAGTTTTCAGCGGCATTACACTGGCTCGCTGGCCTGCGTACCAAGTCGGCCCACCATTTTCACCGGGCACTATCCCGATTTGCACGGCGTCACCCAAACCGACGGCCTCGGCAAAGAAGCCAACGACTCCCGCATGCGTTGGCTGCGGCCCGGCGAAGTGCCAACGTTGGGTAACTGGTTTCGAGCAGCCGGGTATGACACCCATTACGACGGAAAATGGCATATCTCGCACGCTGATCTGCATGATCCGGACACCGGAAAGGTGCTGGCCACCAACGACGCTAAGGGGGTCGTCAACCCGGCCGCGGTACGCCAGTACCTCGATGCCGATCCGCTTGCTCCGTTTGGCTTCTCTGGATGGGTGGGCCCTGAACCGCACGGATCGAATCTGGCCAACGCCGGAATTCGTCGTGACCCACTGATAGCCGACCGCGTTGTCGCATGGCTCACCGACCGCTATGCACGTCGTCGCGCGGGTGATCCGGCCGCGCTGCGCCCATTTCTTCTGGTAGCCAGCTTCATCAACCCCCATGACATCGTGCTGTTCCCGCTGTGGATTTACCACAACCCGGTGAAGTCGTCCCCGCTGGATCCACCGCATGTGCCGGCCGCACCTACCACCAACGAAGACCTTTCCCGCAAACCAGCTGCCCAGATCGCCTTTCGTGAGGCCTACTACTCCGCCTATGGCCCAGCAGCGGCGATCAACCTGGTGTACAACCTGCACAACCAGAGCTACCGCGACCTCTACTATCGTCTGCACGCCGAAGTCGATGGACCGATCGACCGAGTCCGGCGAGCGGTCACCGAAGAGGGGTCCACGAACGCGGTGCTGGTGCGCACGGCCGACCACGGCGAGCTGCTGGGGGCGCATGGTGGGCTGCATCAGAAGTGGTTCAACCTCTACGACGAAGCCACCCGGGTACCGTTTGTGATCGCGCGGATCGGCGAGCATGCGACAGCGTCGAGGGTAGTCACCGCCCCGACGTCGCACGTCGATCTGGTACCGACCCTGCTCGGAGCCGCCGGCGTCGATGTCGCCGCGGTGGCCGCCACACTGGCCAAATCCTTCTCCGAAGTGCACGAGTTGCCCGGCCGAAACCTGATGCCGGTCGTCGACGGGGCAACGGCCGACGACACCCGCGCGGTCTATCTGATGACTCGGGACAACATGCTCGAAGGGGATAGCGGCGGATCAGGTTTGGCGCGGACCCTAAAGCAAACAACGAATCCACCTGTACCACTGCGTATTCAGGTAGCAGAATACGTCGGATCCAACTTTGAAGGCTTAGTAGTCAAGGTCAGTGACGTTCCCGGAGGTGACGGTCACCTGTGGAAACTCGTTCGCACCTTCGATGATCCGGCAACCTGGTCCGAGCCCGGAGTGCGTCATCTTGCCGCCAACCGCATTGACGGAGAGAAGTATCGGATGAGTCCGCTCGACGATCAGTGGGAGTTGTATGACTTGACCGCGGATCCGACGGAGTCGGACAACCGGTGGACGGACCCAACCCTAGCTGAACTACGCCAACATCTGCGCACACAACTTAAGCTGATCCGAACTAGTTCGGTACCGGAGCGACATCAGCCCTGGCCCTATGCGTCTCGTCGACCGCTCACCGCACCCCCACCCGCGGTGGCACTGATCGGCCGGCTTTTGGGGCGCGTGGGCATCCGCCTGCCCTGGAGTGGATCAGCAACACCGCATTGATCCAGCCGATCCTTGCTTATGACCGAAAATGACGGTGCGGCAATGAGTTTCCGGCGGCGTGAGATTTTTCGACTGGCCGTTTTCGCGGTTTTTCTGGTGACTTTATTTTATGCGGTCGCTATCGCCCGGGTGATCGACCTCGCGGCGGTTCGCCACGCGGTCTCGGCAACAGGGCCAGCGGCACCGCTAACTTATCTCGCCACGTCGGCGGTGCTGGGTGCGGTGTTTGTGCCGGGCCCCATTCTGGCCGCAGGCAGCGGGCTGCTCTTCGGTCCGCTCCTGGGCACCTTCGTGACGCTGGGCTCAACGGTGGGTACCGCGCTGGTCGCCAACCTGGTGGGCCGGCGGGCTGGTTTAGACAGCGTGCGCACGTCACTGGGGACGAACCGCGCTGACCAGCTCCAGGAGCTAGTCAGCAAACACGGATTGTGGGCGGTGGTGGCTCAGCGCTTCATCCCCGGCATCTCGGATGCGTTTGCCGCCTACGGGTTTGGCGCATGCGGGGTTCCCCTCTGGCAGATGGCTGTTGGCGCTTTTGTCGGTTCGGCGCCACGAGCATTCGTCTACACCGCGCTAGGTTCCTCGATCAACGATCTCTCCTCACCGTTGGCGTATTCAGCGGTAGCGGTGTGGTGCGTAACCGCCATTATCGGCGCGTTAGCGGTGCGCCGCGGATACCGTAAATGGCGAGGCTGGCGACTGCGGTAGCCCGTCACTACCCCGCTTCATCTTGATCAACCGCGACCAAGAGAGTAAAGGTCCTGGCCCCCTCGCCGACTCTGGTGGTGATCACCAGCGGGTAATACCCGCCAGGCACCATCGGTGCCACCGTAATCACCACCGTGGGATCAGCAGATCCGTCGGCAGCGAATTCTCCCGATATCGGCGCTACCGTG
>JAIENC010000117.1 GCA_019751635.1 Mycobacteriaceae bacterium | reverse complement strand
CCCTGGAGGTGTGGGCGGCGGCATAGATTGGGGCAGCTGGATCAACGAATCCGCGCTAGGCCCGCAGCGAGTCGCACCCATGGGCCTGCCGCTCACCGAATGGCAGGGCGCCGCAGTGTATCGCGAAGCGCAGCCGGGCAAGACGCTGGTTTTACGCTACGGACCGGCGGTTGGTCGCGCGCTTGACCAAAATTACTATCTGCGTCCACCCCGGCCTGGCGTGCTTGGACCATTCTTTCTCATGGACATCGACAGCTTTTGGACGCCACCAGGCGGTTCCATTCCCGAATACAATCGGGGAGCTCTGCAGGCAACATTGCAGGACTTACACCGTCCGGCGTGCACCATCTTCGAAGATATGATTACCGCCCGTCTTCGCGACGAACTGCTGCACAGCTTTAATTAGCCAGCACACCTATGCGGCTCAGCGAGCCGAGCACGGTCCCCGGGGCCCGGTAGATCTGTTCCACCGGCCGCCCCGCCGGCCCGCACCCATGTTGCCTTGCAGCGGCTCGATCCGCCCATAGGCCACCGAGATAAGACCGCGGCATAGCCCTCAATTGGCCGCTTCAACACGGCAATCGGCGTAGGCCGCAAACTTGCTGCTACCGGAATACACAGATATATTCACTGCTACTAACAGATACAGATAACCGGAGGCGACATGTCGGCAAATTTGACCGATTTACAGATTTGCCAAGAACTCGAACCAGTCGTCGAGACATACCTCAACCGACACCTGAGCATGCACAAAGACTGGAACCCGCATGATTACATTCCCTGGACGGACGGGAAGAATTTTTATGCGTTAGGCGGCCAGGAGTGGGACCCCGAACAGTCCCCACTCTCCGACGTCGCCCAGGTGGCGATGGTGCAGAACTTGGTCACCGAGGATAACTTGCCGAGTTACCACCGCGAGATCGCGATGAACTTTGGCCAGGACGGCGCGTGGGGGCAGTGGGTCAACCGGTGGACCGCCGAGGAGAATCGGCACGGCATCGCACTGCGCGACTACCTGGTGGTTACCCGCGCAGTGGACCCAATCGAGCTGGAGAAACTTCGCCTCGAGGTGATGACCCGGGGCTTTAGTCCAGGCCAGAACATGCAGGGCGGGTTGTTTGCAGACAGCCTGTTCGACTCGGTTATTTATGTCACATTTCAGGAACTGGCGACCCGCGTCTCGCACCGTAACACCGGCAAGGCTTGCCAGGAAACCGTCGCCGAACAGCTGATGGCCAAGATCTCGACTGACGAGAATCTGCATATGGTCTTCTACCGCGACGTCAGCGAAGCCGGCATGGAGATCGCCCCCAACCAGGCGATGAAAGCGCTACACAAGGTGCTGCGCAACTTCAGGATGCCGGGTTTTCTGGTGCCCGAGTTCCGCCGGAAAGCGGTAATGATCGCCGTCGGCGGCGTCTATGACCCACGGATACATCTGAATGAAGTGGTCATGCCGGTGCTGAAAAAGTGGCGCATCTTCGAGCGCGAAGATTTCACTGGCGAAGGCGCCGCACTCCGCGACGACTTGGGTGTGTTGATCCAAGAAATCGAGGCAGAATGCGACAAATTCGAGGTATCAAAGCAACGTTACCTGCAACGACAGACCCAACGAGCAGAGAAGATGACTGCCCAGCGGGTGCTTTCCACTAAGGGGACACTGACAATGAGCCGGCGGTAGCCGACATTGCGCATCGGTTCACTCACCCTACCCAGTCCGGTGGTGTTGGCTCCGATGGCCGGTGTGACCAATGTCGCCTTCCGAACGTTGTGCCGCCAACTCGAGCGGGCCAAGATGGGTACCGTCAGCGGGCTATACGTCTGCGAGATGGTGACCGCGCGTGCATTGGTGGAACGTCATCCCGTCACCATGCACATGACGACGTTCGCCGACGACGAATCGCCCCGGTCCTTGCAGCTGTACACCGTTGACCCAAGCACTACCTATGCGGCGGTCAAGATGATCGCCGATGAAGATCTGGCCGACCACATCGATATGAACTTCGGCTGCCCAGTTCCCAAGGTGACCCGGCGCGGCGGTGGTGCCGCCCTGCCATTCAAGCGGCGGCTGTTTGGCCAAATCGTGGCAGCCGCCGTACGCGCTACCGAAGGCACCGCTATTCCGGTGACGGTCAAGTTCCGGATCGGCATCGATGACGCCCATCACACCCATCTGGAAGCCGGCAGCATCGCCGAAGCGGAGGGCGCCGCCGCTGTCGCCCTGCACGCCCGGACGGCGGCGCAGCGCTACTCCGGCAGCGCCGATTGGGAGCAGATTGCGCTGCTCAAGCAACGTGTACGCACCATTCCGGTGCTCGGCAACGGCGATATCTTCGATGCCCGGGACGCACTGGCCATGATGGCGATGACCGGATGCGACGGAGTTGTCATTGGCCGTGGCTGCCTCGGCCGACCCTGGCTGTTCGCCGAGTTATCCGCAGCCTTCACCGGCACCCCGGCACCGACACCACCCAACCTTGGCGAAGTCGCAGACATCATCGGCCAACACGCCACACTGCTAGCGACGCATTTCGGTGAAGACAAAGGTCTGCGCGATATCCGCAAGCACATTGCCTGGTATTTACACGGCTTCCCCGCCGGATCATCGTTAAGGCAGGCATTGGCCCTGGTAAAAACACTCGCCGAACTCGACGAGCTGCTCAACCAGCTAGATCCCACCGTTGCGTTTCCGGCTGCCGCAACAGGACCCCGCGGTCGGCAAGGTTCAGCCGCCCGAGTTGCGCTTCCCGATGGCTGGTTGAACGATCGAGATGACTGCACGGTGCCCGTTGACGCGGATGTGATGAACTCAGGTGGCTGAAAGCGAGACACTGTCGAAATCGCGTTGCGGCCGAGATCTCAGTACCATAGGTATCTTGCTGCATTGCCTCTGACGGTGGGCCACCCGTGCACCAGATTAGCCCCTTGCCCGCCGTGCGCTCGGGTTTGCGGCGCTGCTACCGCCTGCATTGCGTTAGCGAACACAGGCGAACGAACACCCTGGACCGTCCAGGGCAGACTCATCGGAGTTGCGGAGGCCGGTAGGACATGAGTGACGGCGGCGGTGCGCCGTGGGAACGATTCGCCGCACCATCACCTCGCGGCCCGATGATCGGCGGCGGCTCCGGCAACGACGCCACAACAGCCGGATCACATACCGACGGAACGCTTACCGTCGCCGATCTGATTGCCAAACTCGGTACGCCACCCTCGCACCGGCGCAGTGATCTGCGTAACCGTCATCGGGCCGACCCCGACGAGGACCATCCCTCACACCACGCCCCGCCGCCACGAGTCAGTCCGGCATTGGCTGGCGAACATGCCTGGACAACACCACCGACAAAACTACAGTCCCGGCATCGTCCGATGCTGCTGGCCGGACGATCATTATCAGCTTTACTCGCGGTATTGACGCTGACGCTGACCGGTGCAGCATGGCAGTGGAGCGCGTCGAAGAACAACCATCTCAACACTGTCAGTGCACTGGATCCGCAGTCCCACGATATCGTCGACCCGAATGCACAATTAGGCGACGAAGATTTTTTGATCGTCGGTATGGATAGTCGGGCCGGCGCCAACGGTGAGATCGGCGCCGGAGATACCAGTGACGCGGGGGGCGCCCGCTCCGACACCATCATGCTGGTCAATATCCCCGCCAGCCGCAAACGCGTGGTTGTTGTTTCCTTTCCGCGTGATCTAGCAATCACCCCAATCCAATGCGAAGCGTGGAACCCCGATACCAGTACCTACGGCCCGCTCTATGACGAAAACACCGGCAGTTACGGATCCCGATACGTCTACACGGAGACGAAACTGAATTCGGCGTTCGCGTTCGGCGGCCCGAAGTGTCTGGTGCGGGTTATCCAGAAGCTGTCCGGCCTGAGCATTAACCATTTTCTCGCCCTCGATTTTGTCGGATTCGCCAAAATGGTCGACGCGCTCGGCGGGGTAGAGGTGTGCGCGTCCACCCCGCTGCAGGACTACGAGCTAGGTACGGTGCTGGCCCACGCCGGCCGTCAAATGATTTCTGGCCAAACCGCACTGAACTACGTCCGGGCCCGCCAAGTCACCACCGAATACAACGGCGACTACGGTCGTATCAAACGCCAG
>JAIENC010000240.1 GCA_019751635.1 Mycobacteriaceae bacterium | reverse complement strand
CACCGTACGCCTGTCAGGTGCCTGTCACGGCTGCCCCGCAGCGGCGTCAACACTGCACGACAGACTGGAATACGAACTACGCCGAAGAATCGGCCAGCAGATCACCGTTTCCCGTGAAACCCCAGCTACCGGGTTCACCATCGGAAAGAAGTTGCTGACGCTGTTTAGCCGGTAAAGAACCGTTTCCGGCGATTAACGCGACTCAATACCACCGCACTGGCGAGCCACATAACAATCCCTGCCTTAAACCATTGCGAATCCGATAAACAAGAAGCTCACATCGCGCTCAAAATTTACGGTGTCTACGTGGACCGTCGAACGCTGCTGAAGCTACCCACGTTTCTGGCGGCCGGCACCGCACTAACTCAGCTACCTCGCGCCACCGCCGAATCAAGTCGGTGGTCACCGGAGCGAGCACACCGCTGGTATGCAGCGCAGGGTTGGCTCGTCGGAGCAAACTACATCACCTCAACCGCCGTCAATCAGTTGGAGATGTTTCAAGCCAGCACCTTCGACCCACAACGAATCAGCACCGAACTCGGCTGGGCCAGGCGGTACGGGCTCAGCAGCGTACGGGTCTTCCTGCATGATCAACTCTGGGCCCAAGATCCCCGCGGCTTTCAGCAGCGTCTTGCCCAGTTTGTCGCCATCGCCGCAAGCCAACGCATCAAACCCCTCTTCGTCTTGTTTGACTCCTGTTGGTCCCCATTCCCCCAAGCTGGTCCTCAACGCCCCCCCAGAGTCGGGGTGCACAACTCCGGGTGGGTGCAGAGCCCCGGCGCCGCACACCTCGATGACCGTCGTTACTTGCGCGTCCTATACGACTACGTCACCGCGGTATTGAGCCAATTTCGCACCGACGATCGCGTCTTGGGCTGGGACCTGTGGAATGAACCCGATAATCCCGCAGCCGTGTACCGCAAAGTCGAGCGGAAAGACAAACAAGAGCGGGTCGCCGAACTGCTCCCCCAAGTTTTTCAGTGGGCCCGATCGGTGGATCCCAGCCAACCCTTGACCAGCGGCGTATGGCGCGGCACGTGGTCAGATCCGGAGAACCGTAGCACCATTGCCAGCATTCAACTCGACAACTCCGATGTCATCACCTTCCACAGTTACGGCGAAGCCGCAGCTTTCGCGGATCGGATCGAGCAGCTCTCCCCGCTGGGGCGGCCAATCCTGTGCACGGAATACTTGGCTCGAAGTTTAGGCAGCACCATCGAAGCAATACTGCCCATCGCCAAGCGGCATAACGTTAGTGCATTCAATTGGGGCCTAGTCGCCGGGAAGACCCAGACCTATCTGCCCTGGGATTCGTGGGACCACCCCTATACAAAGGTGCCGAAAATATGGTTTAGCGACCTGCTACAACCCGATGGGCGCCCCTACCACGAAGCCGAAATCCAGCTGGTGCACACGCTTTGCACCGACGAGCGTGCCTAAGAGTTGCACGGCTCGCCCGGAATGGTTAGCGCCCTAGGCTTCTTCGCTTCTGGCTGGAGTTTTCACCACACTAATCCGCTCATGGCGAATAGCGGTCTCAATTCGGTTCTGGATTTCGCTAAGCGCGCCAACGATCTCACCTCGCACTTTAAGCAGCTCCTGGACCTGCTCATCACTGCGCTCGTTGATCAATCGCGCATCACGCTCAGCCGCAGCAATCAAAGCGGCCGCCTTTAAGCGAGCATCCTTTTCCAGAGTTGCGACTTGAGTCTCGGCCTGCTCCCACGCCGATTTGATCTGCTGATCCAGACGGCGCTGCGTCTCACGGCGACGGTTCTCATCTTCCTCAGCCAAGTGGAGTTGGGCCTCACGGCGGCGACGCTCAGCCTCCTCTGCTTCTTCGGCTAGGCGGGCGCGCTCGCTGTAAGCGGTCTGCAATACCTCTTCAGCCTCAGCCTTGGCATCGGCCAGAATCTGCTCACGACGGGCAGCGGTCGCGGCTTGCAGTTCAGTGAGCGCCGCACTAGCGGCAGCCCGGTCCTGACGCGCCGCGTCAAGCTGCTCCCGTAACTCACGGGTGAGTACATCCGCCTCTTCCCGGGCCATCGCCTTGGTTCGACGGGCCTCATCAGAAGCAACGCGCATCATCCGGGCAATGCGGTCCGACATACCTTCGACCGAGTCCAAGGGACCGGAGAGCCGTTCGATATCGCTGCGTAATTGGTTGATCTCGGCGCTGAGCCGCTCACGATCGGTCTCTGCGTAGGAGGCTGAACGCTCCAGCATCTGGATGTGTTCCTGGAGGGATTCCACCTCACTGTGAATGCCCAAAACGTACTCGATGACCTGAGCGCGGTCGAAACCACGCATCTGGGTCTGAAAGCTAGGGATGACTCGTGCCACCTGTGTTTCTCCTTAATCGACCGATGTCTGAGCCGCGAACAGCTACTCGATCACCCAACATCACCTAAGGTTTCATGCATCATGACCACATCATGAGCCGAGTGCGCGGAACGCTTATGCGCCGAAACGGACGGAACCACGCAAATCGAGGAGACTCGACGATCCGTTTCCACCGAACGGTCCAGCGCGGTGAACTGCTCGTAGAAATCCTTGAGCTGAGCGACAATATTGGCCCGGACACTACTCAACTCATCGAGCTTGGCCTGGGCCGCAGCAAGCTGCGCATTAACGTCACGGTGCGCCCGAGTCAGCATTTCCTCGACTTGGTTTTCCGCGTCCCGCACAATCTCAGCGGCGTTGAGGGTGGCTTGTTGCCGTAGTTCGGCGATATCGACCCTGATCTGCTTGCTTTGTGCTTCTACGCTAGCGCGCAGCTCGGCCGCCGACCGGTGCTCCAACTCGGCCTCGGTAAGCACCACAGCGGCCCGCTCTTCGGCTTCAATCCGAATGCTTTCCGCGAACTGACGCGCTTCGGCGCGAATCTCTTCGGCCTCCGCCGTAGCAGCATTGAGAATGGCGGACAGCTGATCACTGAGGTCAGCAATATCAGCGGGGATCTCCCCGGCCAACGCATTGAAGCGCGACGCGGTGAGCTCCAGGTCAGCCTGCGATCTATGCAACTGCTCGCTGAGTGTGGCGATCCGTGAATCTTCGCGCCGGACCAAGGACCGCAGGTCCTTGAGCTGCTGATCTTGCGCATCGATATGGCAAGACAACCGTTCCACCTCAAAACTGAAGGAACGCTTTCGCCCAGACCAATGGCTATCGCTAAGACTCACGGCCGGTAAGTGTACGCGGTGCGTGACATAACAGTGACCACGCGATAGGGTGGCCCGCCCACCATCGCTTGCCTCCGCTCGGGCTGCTCACACAGCATCGCTTACCATCGACCCTCGTGTTCCTCGACGGTAATGCGCGATCACCATTACGGATCGCGCGGCTGGCTGCCGTCCTGGCCGGAGCTATCGGCGTGATGCTGTGCGCCGTGGTGCCGCTGCTTCCCGCAAAACAAACCACCGCGACCATCATCTGGCCGCAGGGCACCACCGCCGGCGGTGGCATCACCGAGATCACCGCCCCACTGGTGTCGGGTGCACCACAAGCGTTGGACATCACCATCCCGTGTTCGGTCATCGCGAGCTTGCCCACCAGCGGCGGGTTGGTGCTCTCGACCTTGCCCTCTAACGGTGTGGACACTGGCAAAAACGGGCTCTTCGTGCGCGCCAACAAAGACGACGTCATTGTTGCGTTCCGGGACACCGTCGCCGCGATCGCACCAAGGACCATGGTTGCTGCCAGTACCTGCAGTGCCCTGCACTTGTGGGCTCACCCAGGCGGGGTGGGCGCCAGTTTTCTCGGCATCCCCGGCGCCAGCGGGACCCTGTCCGGCGAGAAAAAACCTCAGTTTGGCGGGATTTTCACCGACCTGAAAGTCCCCGCGCAAGCGGGGTTATCCGCGCGCATTGACGTCGATACCCGGTTTCTGCTGCGGCCTACCGCCATAAAGGAGATCGGCCTGCTCGCCGGCGCGCTCGCGGTATTGGTCGCGATCATCGCCTTGGCGGTGCTGGACCGCCGATCGGGTCATACCCTGGCACGACACCAGCGGCGGCGGGTCCGCT
>JAIENC010000224.1 GCA_019751635.1 Mycobacteriaceae bacterium | reverse complement strand
ACGCCAGCCCAGTCGCATGTGATCGACATGGCCGGTGGCACTGTCGACCACACCGCCAATAGCGACCCCAACCCACAGCGGGCGGCGGCGATGCCAACGACTCAGATAGCGACCGGCGGCCTCAGCTAACGACGTCAATGCCCGCCCCGCATCCCCCCGAGGCGTCACCGTTTCTACGGTGTCCAATGTTCGACCAAACAAGTCAGTGGCCACGATGCTGGTAGTGCGCGTCCCAATGTGGATGCCCAACGTCAGGAACGGTTCATGGTTGACCTCTACCGGCACCCGAGGACGTCCGATCGCACCAGAAATTGCTAGGTCAGCGCGTTCACGAAGCAGGCCTGCCTCAAGAAGCGCAATAACCTGGCGGTTGACGGTGGCGTTGCTCAGCGAGGTAACACCGGCGATAACGTCACGACCGACCGGCCCCCGCAACCGCACCGCCCGGAAAACGGATGCCGCCGCCGAGTCGGAAAGATGCAGCGACGGCGACAGCACACGCAGACCTGGACGTCGTCGCGTTCGATCAGTCAGCGAACCAGCTGCGCGCGCCGCGAGAGGGGAAACGAAAGTAGCCACGGGTGTCCTTATCCGATTGCTGATGGCCGAGTCCGGCCACACCTACCGTTGAGCTTGCTGAGCTTGGGATCAGGCGGCGCAGATTGCGCAACAACAACAGCGACAACACGTGCAGTCTTCGTACAAACGGACGACCATCATGTCGGACAAGATGGCGCGGTACACACTAGGCAATTTAGCACGTTGACTAGAGTCATCCCGGTGATATCAGGTGACAATCAGGCCGTGGCGGTGGTTACCGGAGCCAGCTCAGGTATCGGAGCAGCAACCGCAAGAACGCTAGCCGAACAGGGTTTTCATGTGGTCGCTGTGGCGCGTCGCGCGGAGAACATCACCGCGTTAGCCAACGAGATCGGCGGCAGCGCCGTGGTGGCCGATATCACCGACGACGCGGCAATCAACGCGCTGGCCAGCCGACTACCCCGGGTTGACGTGCTAGTCAACAACGCCGGTGGTGCGCTCGGCTTGGAGCCGATCAGCGAGGCTGACCTAGAGCACTGGCGCAGGATGTGGGAGACCAACGTGCTGGGCACGCTGCGGGTGACCCGAGCTTTGCTGCCCAAACTGATTGACTCCGGTGATGGTCTGATCATTACCGTTACCTCGATAGCGGCGTTCGAGCTGTATGACGGTGGAGCCGGCTACACCTCGGCCAAGCACGCGCAGGGCGCGCTGCACCGCACTCTGCGGGGCGAGCTGCTGGGTAAGCCGGTGCGACTCACCGAGATCGCCCCGGGTGCCGTCGAAACCGAGTTCTCATTGGTCCGCTTCAGTGGCGATCAGCAACGCGCTGACGCCGTGTACGCGGGCATGACCCCCTTGGTCGCCGCGGATATCGCCGAAGTGATCGGGTTCGTGGCCAGCCGACCGCCGCACGTCAACCTGGATCAGATTGTGGTCCGACCACGCGACCAGGCCTCGGCGACCAGGAGAGTTACCCGCAGCACCGCCAGCTGAGCCGCCCGGACAGCTAGCCGCCTGGGCCAGCGGTCGATGGCTGGACCGCCGTGGTGGGGGTGCCCGATAGCGTGGGCGCACCCGGCGGGGTGATCGGCGCGGTAACCGGAATCTGGGTTGCCGGCGGATGAGCGTTCGGAGTGGGTAATGCTGACATCGACAACCAGGTGGCCCAATCGACGGCCCAATCCCAGATGTCGCCGTCAGCGTAGGACAGCTGGATCGAACTGCCAGTCACTTCGACCGGGTCGCCGTAGAGAGCGGTGGCGTAGTACTGCTCGGCGTCTGCTGTCGACAAGTTGATACAGCCGTTAGTGACGTTGGTGTTGCCCTGCGCCCCGGCACTGGCCGGATTGGCGTGGATGAACTCACCGTTGTTGGAGATCCGCACGGCCCAGCGTTCGTGGACGTTGCTGTAACCCGCCGCCGGGTTGGACATGTAGAAGTCGGCGTACTTCTCAGTTACCACGTGGGTACCGTTGCGAGTGACGTTACGAGGTTTGTCGGCTTCCCCGTAGCTGCACGGAAAGTCCATGGTGACGCCTTCATCGGTAATTACCTGGATGCGATGAGACGAGACCTCAGCTTTGACCACCTGGCGGCGGCCGATCTGGATATGCAGCGACATGTCTTGGGCACCGTAGGCACCATCACCGAACTCCACCCCGTACAACTTGGCATCGACAGCAACCTTGGTGCCCGCGGGGTAGTACTCCCGGGTACGCCAATGCACCCGAGCGCCCTTGGCCTCATCAGGTAACCATGCCCAACTGCCCTCGACCGGTGGGTCAGTGGTGACTTTCAGCGCCCGTTCGACCGCGGCTTTGTCGCTGATCGGGGCGTCGAACTGGATGATGATCGGCGCCGCGACCCCTACCGTCTGTCCGTCCGCCAGCTGAAAGCCTCCGTCAATCACCTTGGTAGGCGTGGCCGTGGTGAACCGACCGGTCACCGGAATCGTCTGGCCGTCATGACCTACCACCGAACCGCTCCAGGTATACACCGCGCCGTAGCCCAGCGGCTCAGTAACCGTGAACACCGTGCGGTCATGGTTGAACGCTCCGGCCACCGTCTTGCCCGCAGCGTTTGTTAACGAAACCCGCTGCAACCAACCATTGCGCACCTCAACACTGATTGGCGCGGTGGGCACCACATCAGTGACTGCATCGGCTGGTCGCAGCAGCACCGACGGCCCCGCTGGCGGGGGTGCTTCAGCATGTTTGCTGGGCTGTCGCAGACAGGCGGCAAGGGCGTTGGGCGCGGCCGCACCGAACAGACCGACGGTGAACACCGTCAACGCGCGACGCCGGGTAAACGGCGGAAGGTCGCTGGCCGTGCTCACGACACACCAAGATACCGGGCCAGAGACCCTCGCCTGGAAGCTTCCACCACCAGAGGAAGCCGGGAGAACCGCCGAGGCCGGAAAAATCCGCTACAGCGCGCAACCGACCAGCACCGGCTCCGGTTCGAGTGTGACAGCAAACACAGCGCGAACTCCGTCACGTACCGAACGGGCTAACGCCAAGACATCTTCAGTGGTCGCCCCGCCACGGTTGGTCACCGCCAGAGCATGCTTGGTGGAGAGTCGGCACGCAGCGGTAGCCAGATTCGGATAGCCCTTGCTGAACCCAGCCCGCTCAACCAGCCAGCCAGCAGCCAATTTGACTCCGTCAGGCGCCGGGTAATGCGGCACGGGCCCAACCCCCTGGCCGGCTAGCTGGTGGTAGCACTCTGCCGTGACAACCGGGTTGATAAAAAACGATCCCACACTCCAGGTGTCGTAGTCGTCCGCATCGAGCACCATGCCTTTGCCGGCGCGCAAAGCCAGCACCGCCGCGCGAACCACAGCTGGATCAGCACGCTCACCGGTCTGCACACCCAATGCCGCAGCCAGCTCCCCGTAACGCAGCGGCGCGCTACGCCCGGACGCGTCCAAGGTGAATTCCACCTCTAAGACAACGGCCGGCAGCCGTGCATCGCCGTTGCCGCGTTTGAGCACACTGGTGCGGTAACCGAAACCCAGTTCGGCCGGGGTCACCCAACGCACCTGGCCACAACGGCGGTCCAGCAGCAGAACCCCAGTGATGGTGTCGGCCACTTCCACGCCATAGGCACCAACATTCTGCACCGGGGTAGCACCGACTGACCCTGGAATCCCAGAGAGGCATTCCAGCCCACCTAGACCGGCAGCGACAGTCTGGTCCACCAGGTCATCCCAGATCGCGCCGGCTTCGGCACGCACGATGTTGCCGGTGATGGAGATCTTGCGGTTGGCCAGCCGAATAACAGTCAGGTCAGTGAGGGTATCGGCGATCACGACGTTGGAGCCTCCAGCCAGCACCAAGGGTGGACTAGCACCAAGGCGGTGGGCTTCGGCGTCGAGCTGCCGCACCGCGGTAACAACCTGTTCGGTGTTGGCGCAGGTGATAACCCGCCGCGCCACCGGCCCTACCCGCAATGTGGTCAGCGGCGCTAGTGGCACCGACT
>JAIENC010000318.1 GCA_019751635.1 Mycobacteriaceae bacterium | reverse complement strand
AGTCAAAGCCGTATCCCCGTTGATCGTGCAGAAATACATGCCCAATGGCGCGGCCGCGGCAATCGGGCTGGAGCGGCACGCCAAAGCTGGTGTGATGACACCGATTTCGGCGTGTGCATCCGGTTCTGAGGCCATCGCCCGGGCCTGGCAGCAGATCGTCCTCGGCGAGGCTGACATTGCGATCTGCGGTGGTGTCGAGACCAAGATTGAGGCGGTGCCGATCGCCGGTTTCGCCCAGATGCGCATCGTGATGTCGACCAACAACGACGATCCGGCTGGTGCGTGTCGCCCGTTCGACAAGGACCGAGACGGCTTTGTGTTCGGTGAGGGCGGGGCATTGCTGGTTATTGAGACCGAAGCGCACGCCAAAGCGCGGGGGGCCAACATTGCGGCCCGGTTGATGGGGGCCAGCATCACCTCGGATGGTTTTCACATGGTGGCCCCGGATCCCAATGGTGAACGCGCCGGGTATGCGATGACGCGGGCGATTCAGCTTGCCGATCTCACCCCCGCCGACATTGACCACATCAATGCGCATGCCACCGGCACCCAGGTCGGCGATGTGGCCGAGGGCAAAGCGATCACCAACGCGTTGGGCCCACACGGCGGAAACGCGGCCGTGTATGCGCCTAAGTCCGCCCTGGGCCATTCGGTAGGTGCAGTTGGCGCGGTGGAGTCAATCTTGACCGTGCTGGCGCTGCGGGATCAGATCATTCCGCCGACCCTGAACTTGGTCAATCTTGACCCCGAGATCGACTTAGACGTGGTGGCGGGTCAGCCACGGACCGGCAACTACAACTACGCGATCAACAATTCGTTCGGATTCGGCGGGCACAACGTCGCTCTCACTTTTGGACGGTACTGACCTAAGACCTATCACCGGAACAGGAGATCTGCGATGACGATCATGGCCCCCGAAACGGTCGGCGAGTCGCTCGACCCCCGCGATCCGCTGCTGCGTTTGCGCACCTTCTTCGACGACGACAGCGTGGAGCTGCTGCACGACCGTGACCGCTCCGGAGTGCTGGCCGCCGCCGGCACCGTCAATGGTGTGCGCACTATCGCGTTCTGCACCGACGGCACCGTCATGGGCGGCGCGATGGGTTTAGAGGGTTGCAGGCACATCGTCAACGCCTACGACACTGCTATCGAAGAGCAGAGCCCGATCGTGGGTATCTGGCACTCCGGCGGGGCACGGCTCGCCGAGGGGGTGCGGGCGTTGCACGCGGTTGGCTTGGTGTTTGAGGCCATGATCCGGGCTTCCGGTTACATTCCGCAGATCTCGGTAGTGGTTGGTTTCGCTGCTGGCGGGGCTGCGTATGGACCGGCGCTGACCGATGTCATTGTGATGGCACCGGATAGCCGGGTATTTGTCACCGGCCCTGACGTGGTGCGTGCCGTCACCGGTGAAGACGTGGACATGGCCGCACTCGGCGGGCCAGAGACACATCACAAAAAGTCCGGCGTGTGCCACATTGTTGCCGACGACGAACGCGACGCCTACCAGCGTGGTCGCCGGTTAGTCGGATTGTTTTGCCAACAAGGGCATTTCGACCGCAATAAAGCTGAGGCCGGGGACACTGACATCCGGGCATTGATGCCGGAATCGCCGCGGCGGGCCTATGACGTGCATCCGATTGTGAACGCGATCTTGGATCCCGATAAGGACGGGGCCGAGCCGTTCGAGGAGTTTCAAGCCAAATGGGCGCCGTCGATGGTGGTGGGGCTGGGCCGGTTAGCTGGCCGCACGGTGGGCGTGCTGGCCAACAACCCGCTTCGGCTGGGCGGCTGCTTGAACTCGGAAAGCGCCGAGAAAGCAGCACGATTCGTGCGGCTCTGCGATGCGTTTGGCATTCCGTTGGTCGTGATTGTCGACGTTCCCGGGTATCTGCCCGGCGTCGACCAAGAATGGGGTGGCGTAGTCCGGCGGGGCGCGAAACTGCTGCACGCGTTCGGTGAATGCACCGTGCCCCGAGTTACCTTGGTGACCCGAAAAATTTACGGCGGCGCCTACATTGCGATGAACTCCCGATCCTTGAACGCCACCAAGGTGTTCGCCTGGCCAGACGCCGAAGTTGCGGTGATGGGCGCCAAGGCCGCCGTGGGCATCCTGCACAAAAGGAAGCTGGCTGCTGCGCCAGCGCATGAACGGGAAGCCCTGCATGACCAGCTAGCCGAGGAACACGAGCGGATCGCTGGCGGCGTTGACAGCGCCATCGATATTGGCGTGGTGGACGAGAAGATCGACCCCGCGCACACCCGCAGCAAGCTCACCGAAGCGTTAGCCAAGGCGCCGGCGCGCCGGGGCCGGCACAAAAACATTCCGCTGTAGTTTTTCGGCGCTGCGAGCCGCGGACTTGTCGCTGTAAGAAAGTGCAGAGGAGCGGCCCGCGCGAATTAGTGTGTTGGCCTAGGAATTAGGTAAGCTAACTCCTATGACTTTTCTGTGCGCGGCGTTCTGACATGAACACAGCACGGTCACCGCGGCACTCCAGACCCGCCGGGATGGCCTCCTACCGGCGCTCCGTGTGCGCTTTGCCGGCAATATCGCCGAATAGATCCGTCGCCGCCGACGGGGACCGAACCGGTAGGCGCGTAAACGCCACGCCCGGCCCACGGAATAGGGAGGCGCAAAGTGCCAAGTAGTCATTCCGGCAGCGATCTGTCCTGGCACAGCGGTGATGGTTTCAGCGACGATGGTCTTGCTCACAATCCCCAAATTCTTGACGATAACCTGTCTCATCACAGCGGTGAACTCTTTGATTCCGGCAGATGGCTTGATCCGGCGAACCCGGACGAATCTTTTAATATTGAAGATTCAATTAAGGATAATCATTTTGACGACAGGAACAGCCTCGGCCCCATAGTTGAAAACAAACCGAAAAAAAACTATAAGGATCCATTTCAAGATCCACTCCGCGTCCTGGGCCTGATACTTCTCACTTTAAGTGGTATGGCCGCATCGTTGTATTTCATAAAAAATACCGTTTCCAATAAAAGCGAATTTCTGGGCAGCGGCGAATACGATTCATCCATGCTGATTGATGTATGCACTGACGTATCGGCTTTTGTGACAGGAATAGCCAGCGCGTATATTGTTAACGTGGGCGGCAGGTCCCAGAGCGGCCCAATTTTCGCACCCGCCTGGTATGTGCATCGGGCCTACATCATCGTTGAATTCATGGAGTGGACAGCCGGATTCGGGCCACCCTACGAAGGCGATGACCTCGAAACAGGTTCGCAACAATTCGCCGCAGTATCCGAGCAGCTGCTATCAGCTTTTCCGGAGAATGGCTACTGGCGGGGCGCCGCAGCTGACGCTTATGCCGATGAGCTCGCAGAATTGCGGCGCTATCTGAATGACGCCGCAAGCTACGATCGGCAATTGAAACAGTTAGTGCATAATCAAGCCGAATGGGCGCTGGCAGTGCGCTTAATTTTGGGGCTGATCAAACTCTTGCTGTGTATCACGGCGATCTACCTTACTAGGGCAGCTCTTATATATCTACCAAATAATCTGCATCTATTCGGCGAAGCCAGTAGGAAAGCCATGTGGATCGCCCAATGCGCCCCCGCCGTCGGCCTTCTCGTCGTAATTATATTGTTCTCCGTCTCAGCGGATAAGTGCAAATCAATCAATCGATTGAAAGATCACTACGATGCCATATCCCCGGAGGACGCAGAAATATCAGCTGAACCGCATATTGCGGCAGCGCAAAAGACTGGGGTCGGCGGATTCGATGGCATACCGAGCATTGCCATGTTGACCAATTCGGCCGGCTACGCGGGAGATGCCGCTACCGCCAAGCAGGACCGTCGGTTCAGCGGGCAGCTCGGCGATGGCGACACTGCCAGTATCACACCAGCTCCGGGGGCGCGGGAGGGGGGCCGGGCGGGGGGGCG
>JAIENC010000255.1 GCA_019751635.1 Mycobacteriaceae bacterium | reverse complement strand
CCCTTTTGACACGTCGGCCAGTGAGAACCTGGACATCCCGCAGTACAAACACGCTGTGGTGATGGGAGTCAACAAAGCGAAAACCCCGGGTGGCGGTGCTGCGTTCTTCTTTCACACCACCGATGGTGGCCCAACCGCGGGGTGTGTGGCGATCGATGACTCGACATTGGTCGAGATTATGCGTTGGCTGCGCCCTGGCGCGGTCATGGCCATCGCCAAGTAAATCGCTTAATCAGCTAGCTATTTCGGCAAAGTTGTTTTTTGCCAAGGGTATTGGTGTGCAAAAATTTTTCAGCCGGCTGCTGCGATAGTTAGGCTGGGCGGTCTCGCTTCGGCGACAGCTCGGCATCGACTACGTAGCGACCGGTGTGGCGAAGCGGTATCCGGCCGTACCTTTTAGGGGAACTGCGGCCGACCATTCTCCCATTGTCGATGCGAGGAATCGTTTATGTACGACCCGCTGGGCTTATCGATCGGGACTACGAACCTGGTCGTGGCGCGTGACGGCGTTAGTCCGGTGAGCCGTCGTGCGGTGCTGACGCTGTTTCCGGATGGGCCTTGCGAGATTGGTTTGCCTGCAGACAATCCCGATCGAACCGAACGGCTGAATCCGGGCACGGTGATCGACGATTTTGTCGACCGGGTTGGGCGTGGTCCCCGCGGGGCCGTGCCGGAGGGTGTGCACGACCCCTACGCATTATTGGCTGAAGCTCTGGATGCCATGATCTCCGTTTCTGGGATAGATGCGACGTGGTCGGAGATTGCGATCGCCGTTCCCGCGCATTGGGACGGGTCGGTGTTAGCCGCGGTGCGGGATGCCTTGAAGGCCCATGCCGGATTCGGTCGTCGCAGCGTGACGCCGCGACTGGTTCCCGACGCTGTCGCGGCGTTGGCCGTCTTGAGTACTGCCGTTGACCTGCCTGGCCAGGGTGTGGTCGGACTGCTCGACTTCGGGGGTGGTGGTACCAGCATCACGCTGGCTGATGCCGGATTAGGTTTTCAGCCCGTTGTCGAGACGGTTCGCTACCAGAATTTTTCCGGAGACCGGATCGATCGGGCTGTGTTGCGCCATGTTCTCAATGACCTGGACTGCGCTGACGACCTTGATGTGCTGGGCCCGCTTGAGCAGGAATGCCGGCAGGCCAAGGAGCGATTGTCGACGAATGCGGTCACCGCGCTTGTTGCCGAACTGCCGAAGCGATGCTGCGGTGTCCGGCTGACTCGTGACGAATTAGCCGGCCTCATCGACGATCATCTTCTCGGGGTGATCTCCGCTTTTGATGACATCTTGGCCCGCAATAAGGCGGCCCGAGCCAATCTCGCTGCGGTCGCTCTGGTTGGCGGCGGTGCCAGCATTCCACTTGTCTTTCAACGTTTTTCGTCCTATGCCCAAATACCAGTGCTGACGGTGCGTCAGCCGGCTTTCGCGATGGCCAATGGAGCCGCATTGCTAGCCGCACGTGGATCCTTGGCGGATGTACCGACCTTGGCGGCTTATGCCCTAGCAGGTGCCACCATGAGTCCGCCGTCTCAGCCCAGCGATGAGGCGTTGGTGGATGGCGCTGAAGCGGCACTTCCGGACTTGGCCTGGTCGCAGGACGAGGACACCAGCGGCGACTTAACCCGTTATGCCGGCCGGTTCTACAGCGACGGTGCTGATTCGCCTGCGTCATATTCTCCCGAGATCGGATCGACTGGTTGGCCGGCGCAGGGACGAAATCGGCTGCCGCAGTTGCTGGTCGGGCTTAGTGCAGTGGTAGCTATGGTGGCAATCGGTAGCGCAGCCTATGCCGTGACGAGTGCAACTGGTAGCGAGGTGTCCACCGTGCCTAGTGCGCCGAGCAAAGTTTCCGTATCGATGCCAGCGGCTACTGCAGTGCCGTCGAGTCCACTTGCCTCGACTAGTCCGGCTTCGTCGGCCAGCGCGGGGCCGTCTCCCAGCACCGAACCGGTAACCACCAGTGCGTTACCGCCAAGTACTTCGGTAGCTACCACGACATATCAGCCGTCCTCGACTGCCCCCACCACAACGCTGCCACCGACGACAACGGTCACCACCCCCAGCACTACGGCGCCGCCGCTGACCACCACTACGGCAGAGCCGACATCGACAGCCCCGGTGAGTGTCTCGACTACGGTGCTGATGACGACACAGTGGCTACGGGTGCCGTTGCTTCCGGTGCCGATCCCCGTTCCCGTGCCGGTTCCACAGGGCGCTGGCGGCTAGGTTAGCCGTGGCGGTGGTGATGACGCGCGGATAGCACAGTGCGGCGGATGCGCCGAAAAACATAGTAGGAAGACAAGGCCGAGGCGAACAGCAACACGATAAATAGCACTGCCCAATTCTTGTGGCGGTGGTCAACATTCCACCACACGATCGTGAACAGCACAGTGCTCAGCATCAGGTAGATGTCTCGCCAATTGCCCTCGTAACCGCTCAGAGCGGTCCGCATCTGCCGCTTTCGTTGGGTGGTGGCAATCAAGTCGTCGATGCGGTCATCGATGCAGTGGCGTAACGCTTCTCGTCGGACAACCTGTTCTGCGGGCAGTCGGTCGAGCAGTTCGAGGTCCCGATTGATCTCGTTACGTAGATCGGGTGCTTTGAGTTGCCCCGTGGACGCACCGAGCAAGGCGCCGCCGAAGATCGGGGCAGCGCCCATGGCGATTGATGACAGACCAACCATTGCGGACCTTTCTGCTGAGGCGCCAGGCGTCCGGTCACGGTCGCGGTGCCGCTGTCGCGAGAGTGCGCAGAATGCCGGCTTGGCCGACGTGTCTGTGTGCAAACACACACGCTCGCGGAGGGGGAAACTGAGAGGGGAGCCGATGACGGGAATCGAACCCGCGTATTCAGCTTGGGAAGCTGATGTTCTGCCATTGAACTACATCGGCGCAGCTGCATCGGAAGGCTAACATTCGGTGCTGCTCTCCGGCCGGGCGAGTCCCCAGCGGGCGGATACGCTCATCAGGTGTTGCTCTCCGATCATGACCTTAGGGCCGCTGTCGCTGCTGGACGGTTGGGTGTCGATCCGTTCGACGAAGCGCTGGTCCAGCCATCCAGTATCGATGTTCGCCTGGACCGCATGTTCCGGGTGTTCAACAACACTCGGTACACCCATATTGATCCAGCGCAGCGTCAAGATGAGCTGACTAGCCTGGTTGAGCCGCCAGACGGGGAACCGTTCGTGCTGCACCCTGGTGAGTTTGTCTTGGGCTCGACGCTGGAACTGTTCACCTTGCCCGTCGACCTTGCCGGCCGATTAGAAGGAAAGTCATCGCTGGGCCGGCTGGGCTTGCTGACGCACTCAACAGCAGGGTTCATCGATCCGGGCTTCAGCGGCCACATCACGCTGGAGCTTTCCAACGTTGCCAACCTACCGATCACGTTGTGGCCAGGCATGAAAATTGGTCAACTGTGCATCCTGAGCTTGACCAGCCCGGCTGAGCACCCGTATGGCAGCAGCCAAGCTGGTTCTAAATATCAAGGTCAGCGAGGGCCTACGCCGTCACGCTCCTACCAGGGCTTCATCCGGTCCACCACGTTACGGCCGTAAGCGCTACCCCGCCGCGCCGTTCGTTGCGTTGCCCATATACGAGTCGGACACACACGGTACCTTGCTGATCATGACCACATCGGAGATCGCCACAGTGCTGGCGTGGCATGACGCTCTCAACGCCTCCGACTTAGCCACCCTGATGGCCTTGTCTAGCGACGATATTGAGATCGGAGATCCGCATGGCGCCGCCCAGGGCCACGACGCGTTGCGCAGCTGGGCGGCTTACGTGGATGCCGCCACGAAGACTATTGAGGTCGGCGCAATGTACTTTCACGACGGTGTGGTGGTCGTTGAGCAGAAGATCAGCGACTCCAACGGGCTGG
>JAIENC010000121.1 GCA_019751635.1 Mycobacteriaceae bacterium | reverse complement strand
CAACCGAATCCTTCGCCGCATCGCGCCGACACCAATAATCAGGTCGTCATCAACACGGCCCAGAGTCAGTGCTGCGGGATCGAGCTGAGGCAACTCTAACCGCATGCGGTACACCGATTCCAAGCCTGACCCCGATTCCAGATCCACCACCGGTCGTAACGGACCCGGCGGGGCTGATCCGCCACGGCGACGGGCGCTATCCAACAGCTCGCCCAGCGCCTTGGGCCCAATCGGCTCGCCCGACAAGTGTGGCGCCATTACCAGCGCGACATCACCGATGGTCGCCTCAAGCTCGTTGAGCACAGCACTTTGTTCATTGATCCGTTCGGCATACCAGCCGAAGGCCGGGTGCTCCGGCAAACTCCGGTATTCATAGGAATCGTCTTGCCACAGAACTTGATTGACGATGAGTTCCGCAACACGAACCCCCATCAACGCTAACGCGCCTAAAGTGCGGACGGCTTCAGCCGCAACCACCCGTTCCGCAGTCAACACCACATGCGCACCAACAAGTCCGCCATCGCTAAGCAGCGCTGTAAGCCGTTCCACACTGGCGTCGATACGCTCCACCATCTCCACCAACGCAGCCGACCGGGCATCTTCAACAACCATGCTCAGCCTGCGGTGCCGTGGCCACGCCCGCTCAACATAGAGCCGGAAAGTCGCCGGTAACGTCAACATTCGCAATGCATCAGCGGTCGAGGCACAGTCGACCACAAGGCGATCCCATTGCCCGGAAGCGGCTAGCTCACTCACTTCATGCAAGCCGAGCACTTCCTGAATACCAGGTAGCGCCGAAAGTTCTTCAGGAGCAATGCTATTCAACTCAGATTCGGGAAACCGGCCGGATAAGACGTCGACCACATCACGCCACCGCACCTCGAGTAACGCAAGGGTATCTAGCGCTAACGCATCCAGGAATCCGCCGCCGAGATCAGCCCGCCCGGTTTCCAGATCGGCACATACCCGGACTGGATCACGCAGACCAGTCGGCATTACCGGAACGCCCAACACGTCCGCTAAGGAGTGCGCTTGATCGGTGGACACCAACAGCACCCGTTGGCCAGCACACGCATACCGAACCGCGGTAGCGGCCGCCAACGTCGACTTGCCTACCCCACCCTTACCGACGAAAAGACCGATCTGCGCCGGCGCGGGCACGGTGACCTCACTCAGCCTCAACTCGTTTCTTCAGGTCCTTCAACGCACCGTCGATTAACCGTCGTTCGGCCTTGCGCCGCAACAGGCCAATCATCGGAATCGCTAGATCCACGGCGAGTTCGTAACTGACGTCTGTGCCAGACCCCTTGGCCGCCAAGGTGTAGGCACCTTCCAGCGCACGCAAGAGCGAACTCGACACCAGCGTCCATCGAACCGACTGGCGATCAGCCGGCCAGTCATAGGACATCACCAAGGTGTCCTTGACGATCGCGGCGTCTAACACGATCCGGGCTACCTTCGGGTTGCCCGCATCATCGGCCTCAAGTATTTCGACTTCCTTGTACTCCGAAATCCAATCAGGGTACGACTCGACGTCGGCGATCACATTCATTATCGTGTCTGGATCTGCATCGATGTAGATCGTCTGCATCGTCTTCTCCGCCACCTGGTTACTTCCCTCTCCCCGCAAACGGTCTTGGCCCCCGCCGTCGGCGGGAAGTTGCCTTGTCCCCACGTTCTGCGCAAAGACGCTACTCTTTGCCCCGCGGGGTACCTCATCCCAGCGGGGAGACCCCCACCGGGCGCGACTGCTCCAGCATCGCCTTGACTTCAAAAGCCATTTTCTTGCCCGCCACCCGACGACCATGCGTCATCTTCGACAGATTCATTTTGGCCAGTTGCCAGGCGGCAACACCGGCGGGTTCGGCGTGGAGAAAGTAGTGCAGGACGACGCCATCCAGGGCCGGTTCCAGCCAGATCTCCATGGTGCCGGTCAAAGCCCCGGTAACCGCCCACCTTATTCCTTTATCGGCACGGTCCTCAACGACTTGCAAGCGCAGATCGGGCCACCAACGCTGCCAGTGTGATCGATCACCGACCGCGGCACCAACCTGAGCGGGGTCGGCGGCAACGAACATCTCATCGGCGATCTGGATGCTGTGCATGCGGCTCCTACCTTGACTTCTGGGCCCGCGAATGGACAGATCCGACCCCGTACCTGTGATTAGGTTAGACGAGCCGGCGACCGGCATTTCAGCCGCGTAGCAAATCCGCTAACCGCGTGGCCAAGACGTCCCAACGCCAATGCTCAGCTACCCAGTTCCGCCCGGCCGCACCCATCGCCGCAGCCCGATCTCGATCGTTGAGCAGCTGCACAACGGAGGCCGCCACCTGTTCCACCGAACGACCGTCGACAACCAGACCAGTCTTGTTGTGCTGCACTGTTTCTGGCGCGCCTCCTGAGCAGCCAGCAACCACCGGCACACCGGTAGCCGACGCCTCAAGGAACACGATGCCTAATCCCTCCACGTCTAGTCCCGCACCACGAGTACGACATGGCATCGCAAACACATCAGCCAGCGCATGGTGAGCGGGCAACTCCGCGGCATCCACCCCACCAGTGAAGGTCACATACTCGCTGACCTGGTGGCGTTGGGCCAGTCGACGTAACGCCGGTAAGTAGGGGCCACCGCCTACCACCACCAATACGGCTCCACCGACTCGCCGCCGAATCAACGGTAGCGCCTTAATCAGCACGTCTTGACCCTTCCGCGGCACCAGCCGCGATAGGCATACCACCGTAGGCCGCTCGCCTAGCCGATAGCGGGCACGCAGTTCCGCCCGCCCGGCCGGATCCGGCTGAAACCGGTCGCTGTCCACCCCGGGCGGCAGGTACTCCAACGCGGCGGCCGGCCCGAATGCCGAGGCGAACCGGGCCCGGGTGTAACGGCTGACATAGCTCACTACATCCGTAGCCTCACCAATGCGGTGCAGCACCGACCGAGCCACCGGCAACATTGACCAACCCACCTCGTGACCATGCGTACTGGCCAATACTCGAGTTGCCCCGGCTTTTCGGGCGGCCGGCGCTAACAAAGCTAATGGCGCCGCCGCACCGAACCAGACCGTGTCGATCGCGTTGTCGGAGATGAGCCGGCGCATCTGCGCAGTAACGGTCGGGCTGGGTAGCAGCAGCGTGCCAGGATGGCGGACTACCCGGTATCCCCGCGTAGCGGCCGAATGGTCGAAGACCTCGGCGCCCCGCCATTGCGGGGCATACACCAGCACGCTGTGTTCCCCGGCTGCAGCCAGGCGCCCCACGAACTCCCCCAGATACGACTGAATACCACCGCGGCGCGGGGGGAAATCATTGGTTACCACGAGGATGCGACTCACGGACGTGAGGTTATTCCAGACGCTGCGTACTGGGTCAGCCACTGACGCCAGCACGCGAACACGGTACCCGGGTCGACGCCCAGCACAGCACGGATCGCGCCAGCTAAATCGGCATGCCCAACTCCGCACGCGGCGTGATACAGCCCGCGTAAGGTGGCCGGCCCATAGACGTCGGCGACGTAGCGGGCAAACCACCACGCGTGGTCATATCCCCGTGCGCGTGGCAGCCCTGGAGTGTCCAGATCAGCATCCGACGGCAACGCCTCCGGCAGCGGTGCATCGACCAGCCCGGTGCGCGGCCGGGCAACAAAGTCCGCCACCCCCTCGACGAGCCAGCGGGGCGCGTCTGGGGCCGTGTCTACCCGCGCCGCGTAATGGAATAGCTCATGGGCCAACACTATTCGCAATGCCGGCTCACTCAGCTGGGCCGCTCCCGGAGCAAAGACGATCCGCTGACCAACCGCCACCCGGTGAACGAGATCTACGCTGTCGGCAAGTGTTACCGCAGCGATATCAGCCCACGCC
>JAIENC010000039.1 GCA_019751635.1 Mycobacteriaceae bacterium | reverse complement strand
GACGACCAGGGCGCTGACGAGGCCGGGAAGGTGGCAGCCTGAAAAAGATCTTGATCCACAGGTATTGACAATTGCTCAGGCCGAGCGGGTGGAAAGCTGTGGAAGTCAACGGTTGAGGTATTCGACTTCACCGACGAGCCGCACAAAGTGCAGATACTCACCCAATCGTGCCGGGTTGCCGATGTCATCGCCGAGCTGGACGAGGCAGCCGACGAGGCACCGTTGACCGTCAAGGGTTCGATGGGCCAACAGGTAATCTCCCCGTTCATCGCAGAGGCCAGAGCGCAGCGGTCTTTGTTGGCTCAGTTGCTAAGCCGGCTAGGACTACCGGACACCGATGAAGATGCACAACTCAAGGGCGAGAAGCTATCCCGTACCCGTCGACGGGCTGCAAAGTCGTGACCGTCAGGCACCACAGCGGTCGGTTCACCGCTGCCGAGGCCTCAGCCGACCGTCTGCCGGCTGACCTTCGGTCGTTCGACAACTACCTACACCCCAACGGTTTACGCGACTACCTGACCGCTCTCAGCGACCACGTAGCACCGCACGACCCGATGCCGGTGATGAAAGCAGCGGGGTTATCGGCTGCGGAGTGGTTCCGACACAAACTGACCAACTCGACTTCATAGCGCAACGCCGAGGAGTGATCCTGCTCGGCAGGGAAAACCCCCGCTAACATTCAACCTGCACTGATAGGTTCGCAACGCTGCTCCAAGATAACCGGGGAAAAAGATGGAACTTCTGAGATGGATTATCGGAACCCTGCTTGGAGTGGCGTCAATCGTCGTCGGAATAATTATCTATCGCTATAGCAATCGACGAAAAAGGCTGCAAATCCATACTCGTGTTGAGAATCTATTTGTTGCGTCAGTCGGTCCAAAGGACCCGCTCGAAGTCAGGTTCAATGGTCGACTGGTTCAGAATCCCTACATCGTTGATTTCGCCGCTACCAACATTGGGCATAAGGCCATCGCAAGTAAAGACTTCGACGCAGAGAAGCCACTGGAAGTAGGCATAGGCGCGGAAGTGATTGCCCAAATGCGGCTGCCTAAGGCCAGCAGCTCACATTTGCTGCAAGTTGGTGATGATAACACAAGTGTCCTGGTAAGGCCCGAAAAACTTGCAGCAGGAGCCCACCGCCACATTCGCCTCTTGGTGGCGGGCAAGCCTGACATCATTATTCCCGAAGACCATCCACTCATCGATACTGATGTCGTTACCAGCGATCCTAAATTCAAACGCGAGAAAAGAATTGCCGTAGGACTGGGCGTCGGAATTGTCATTCTTTGCTTTCGGTTCTTTCTTCATGCTTGAATCACTCTTGCTGTTCGAGCAATCCTTCGGAATACAGCGCGGCAGATTTTGGTTCATCAACGACGGAATCGTTGGCCCAGTTTGGGTGGTTGTCGTCTTCTGGACGATCGTTGCTGCAACAATCTTGGCCGGAATCCTGATGGTGTTTTTGTTGATTGATACAAAAAAGAATCCCCGGACTGTCCCCGAGTTCTAGAACCCCCCGCTACGCCTGGGGAACACTCAGACGAAAGTCAACGGGCTGACCTCGCCCATGCGGACACCTTTGTCGTTTAGGAGCTGACGTCTACGACATTCTCTGAGTTACCTCGGTAGGAACGTGGATGGTGAACTCCCTCGCCCTGCTTCCCCTCCCTCCAACTACTCGGGCACCGAACGTGATACCCGACCGGCGCAGCAACTCCCTACGCGCATCCACATCCGACGACTCCCACATCTCGCGGTAGGTGCCACCTGTAGCCCGGTACTCCCACCGGGCCTCCCGAGTCGGCGCAGTCTCTAGCTCAGCGATTCGCGCATCCAGCGCGGCTAGTTGGCCCTGTAAACGCTGCTTCGCCGTAGCTGAGACGGCTCGGCCCGCCGCCTTCGCCAACTCGTCCAACGCAGTGACAGCCTCGCGCAGTTCAGCTTCGTGAGTGTCACCCTGGACCCACACCCGTTCCCGGACCTCCAGGTCCCCCAGGTGGCTCAGGAATTGGTCTTCGGCCAATTCCTCTAGCTCGTCGGCTGGGAGCATGGTGTGCTCTCTGCTCCGGCACCTGTAGTACCGAAAGTCGTATGTCTTGCCGGGACGCCTCACGGTGTTGTGGTCGTGGTAGAGCGGCTCCCCGCAACGGGGACAGTCGCAGGTTTGCGTGTACGCGCCTTCACCGTCGTTCGGGCAATCCGGGATATGCCTGGTCTCCGCGCAGAACACCAACCCTGACAACGGACTGACCTTTGAGCGCCTGGCGTCTTTCCGGGCCTCTAGGGTCCGGTCCAGGGCAGCTTGGATCAGCTCCCACTCGTCTAGGTCTACCAACGGCACCGCTAGTTGCACCGGCATACCGTCCTCGTCCCGAACGGTCTCACCGTTGTGGTGGGCGTATCCACGCAGCGCCTTGGACCGGAGCATGTTCCGCAGCGGAGTGGACATCCATTTGCCCGGCTTGTCACCGGGACACACCCGGAGACCGGGCTGAGAGCCACGGAGAGCCGCGTAATACTGTCCGGGGGTACGGTACCCTTCCTCGGTCAGCTCGCGGGCTATGCGGGTTACAGGTGTCCCGTCGAGCAGGTCGTCTACGATCCTGCGGATCACCTTGGAGGCGTCCGGGTCGATCTTCAAAGCCCAGCCGGGCCCTTCATGGCACCGGCAGGATTTCTTGTGAAGTTCGGGCGGCACGCAGTCAGGATCGACGGTGCCTGGTGGCACGCCGATGTACCCATACGGCGGTTTGCCTCCGGGCCACCGGGCCGACGACCGGAGCTTGGCACGCGATGAGCGTTGCCGCTCCCGGATCGCTTCCAGCTCCCCCTCGGCCAGGCCGGCGATGACGTTCGCCAACATCCGGCCTGCCCAGGTTCCGAGGTCTATCGACTCAGAGCACGAGACCACCGTCTTTCCGTGGTCGTTGCACCATCCGAACAACTTCGATAGTTGGATGGCGTTGCGGCCTAATCTGTCCAGCTTCCAGGCACAGACGATGTCCCACTCCGGTGCCTTCTGATTGAGCCAGACGCCGAGACCCGGAGTATCGAACGGATCGACGGACCCTGACACGTCGAGGTCCTCTGCCCAACCGACGACGATGTGGCCGTTTGCCGAGGACCACTGCTCGATTACCTCGCGCTGCCGCTCGATAGACGTAGATTCCTCTGTAGATCTCGACAGGCGTAGCCGACCCAGGACACGCCGGCCAGGAGATTCATAACTAGACCGTCTGGGTGCACCCGCCATAACCGGGATGCTACAGTCTGTTGTGTTCAAAGTGATGTTCGTGTCCCCGCGCATCGCGCCGAACACCGGCAACGCGATCCGCACGGCCGCCGCTACCGGCTGCGAGTTGCACCTCGTCGAACCGCTGGGCTTCGACCTGTCCGAGCCCAAGCTCCGGCGGGCCGGGCTGGACTACCACGACCTGGCCTCGGTCACCGTGCACGGATCGCTCGAGCAGGCGTGGCTGGCACTGGGTCCGGCGCGGGTGTTCGCGTTCACCGCGCAAGCCACCTCGCGCTTCGCCGACGTCGCCTATTCACATGGCGACGTGCTGATGTTCGGGCCGGAGCCGACGGGGCTGGACGAGGCCACGCTGGGCGACCCGCACATCACCGAACGGGTGCGGATTCCGATGCTGGCCGGGCGGCGCTCACTGAATCTGTCCAACGCCGCCGCGGTCGCCGTCTACGAGGCGTGGCGGCAGCAGGGCTACGGCGGCTCCATCTGACACGGTTTCGCCCGCAGACGCAGAAGCAGGCTCGTGCATGAGCACGAGCCTGCTTTCCACAGGGCACGTTGGGGGGCAGGGGGAAACGTGCC
>JAIENC010000291.1 GCA_019751635.1 Mycobacteriaceae bacterium | reverse complement strand
GCCAACACCAATACAGAGCGCGTCTTTCCCACCATCGACGACGTGAACCTCAATGATCCCGATCTACCGCTGCAGTAGTTTGCGGGATTAAAGCCGAATTATCAATTTTTTAAACGCTATGACTGGGTTTCTTTTGGCGTGTCGCGATTGATTGGAGGGAAGTGATAAATGACTTCAGGCGAAGTTGTGTCGACGGTAAGATCGGCACCGATCGGCGAAAATGATGCTATCCCGATCGGCGAAGTAGACTCCATTATGATGCACTGCATATCGAAACTTCTTGAAGTATTGCGCGTGGCATTAAGGGCTTCAGCGGTGGCCTCGTCTGTGGGAATTGCTCAAATCGCGCTGGCGCCACACGGGGCAGGAAATAGTGAGGAAATTCAGGTACGGATAGCCACTGTGGTATTGGATGCGGTGGTAGCGGCGGGGCTGATTATGCAAAGCTGTCATGATGAGGGGTTTTCGGGAAGTCCAGCCATGCGGCTACTCGCCTTCTATGCGGCGGTGCTCGGAGTTTTCGAGATGTTGGAGTTATTGAATGGTTTCGGCCCACCTGATCGGGGTGGCGAATTCGCGGAGGGAAGCGCGACGTTTTCTGACGACATCTATGCAATTCTGGCGCAAGCCACTCCGATTAATTGGTTCAGGGAAGCCGCGCACAAATATATAACGAAAAATTACATATAAAAGGACCTTGTGAAGCTACTCGCTGATGCGGATATTGCGATAGCGGGAATTCTGTCCAGCCAGGCAGGTTAGGTTGAGTCGTTACGTCAATGTCTGGCCGCCTGCAAATTCGCGTTTTCTCCGTCGGTTATTATTGCTATGCTAGCCTGGCGCAATGAGCCGCTTTGGGTGGAAATTGTAATCAAATGGGCGGGATGGCTCGCACACTTCCAGTTATGGTTTCGCCTTTCGGCGATGGTTGAGTTGATGAATGCGTCGGAGACTTATCACAAGCGCATCAGAAGTGCCCGGCGTGGATACCTGGATGTCATCGCTGGCGTGAAGGCAAATATCGTCTCGGGCACCGCGGCTGTCGGGGCGCCGACGCTATCGGCGTGTGTCGCCCCCGGTTTTTCCGCTTTAAGTGGCGGACTGTCCGGCGCCGTGGGCCGGTTGGATGTGGCCGGTGTGGTCAACGGTTCTGCGGATAGGCCGTCGGATGTTCCCTACGCGTATTCCCGCACTTCGGCCGAGGTTCGCGAACGCCGACTGAGTTCGCCCATACCGCAGCGGGCTACGCGGGCCACGCACGACCACTCGAAGCCGGATGCCGCCACGAAAGACATGGACGTGGCCGACATAGCTGCCCGGGCCGTCGATGCGGAGGAAGCGGGGGATGCCCCGGCAGCGGTCTGTGCACCAACGCCCGTCCCCACCTTGGCGCACCGTATGGGCATGGCTTAGCTGTCTGTGATTCACTACCTTGCGAGCCGGGGACAAGCGAGGTGGATATGAGGTTGTCGATGCTGCGGCGGGTGCTGTGTGCTGCTGTGCTGACCGTCGGATTGAGCGGTGTCATGGTGACCGGGCTCGCCACTCAGGCCAAGGCGGCAAATTTCGAGAGTCTCATGGTGCCGTCGGCGGCGATGGGCCGCGATATCCCGGTGGCCTTCCTCGGCGGGGGTCCGCATGCGGTGTATCTGCTGGATGCATTCAACGCCGGCCCCGATATCAGCAACTGGGTTACTGCCGGTAACGCAATGAACACCCTGGCCGGAAAGGGCGTCTCGGTGGTAGCGCCGGCTGGCGGTGCGTTCAGCATGTACACCAACTGGGAGCAGGACGGTAGTAAACAATGGGAGACTTTCCTGGCTAGTGAGCTGCCGGACTGGTTGGCCGCCAACAAGGGGTTGGCTCCTGGTGGCCATGCTGCCGTTGGTGCTGCTCAGGGTGGCTACGGCGCCATGGCGCTGGCCGCTTTCCACCCGGATCGATTTGGCTATGCCGGTTCGTTGTCAGGCTTTTTATATCCGTCGTCAACCACGGTGAACGGCGCAATCATTGCTGGCATGGCCCAATTCGGCGGGGTCGACGCAAACGGTATGTGGGGTGCGCCCCAGCTAGGCCGCTGGAAATGGCATGACCCCTATGTCCACGCCGCAATGTTGGCGGCAAACAACACCCGGGTGTGGGTATACAGCCCAGGGGTCGGGGCGCCCAGCGATGCGCCGGCGATGATCGGCCAGGCCGATACGGCGATGGGCACCGGCCGGATGTTTTACCAGGAATATCGCACTGTTGGCGGACACAATGGCCACTTTGACTTCCCTGCCGGTGGTGGGAACGACTGGGGTTCCTGGGGTTCGGAGCTTGGTGCCATGTCCGGCGATATTGTCGGGGCGATCCGCTAGTTCAACACCTCGAACGTGCGACTGGTCGCACGCTGGGCCTCGAACGTGCGACTGGTCGCACGCTGGCGCTGGTGGTGCCGGCTGGTGCTGCCGGTGGTAGTCCTGCTTAGCAGTGCGGTGCCACTGAGCCGGTACCTTGGAGGCGTGCGGCGCTGGCGCGCATGTGTTGATCAATCACCGCTATGAGCAGGAGAAGATGGCTAAGACCCCTCGACGTAAGCGCCACCGCATCCTTGCTCTGGTTGCCGCTGCCGCAATGGTGGTTATTGTGGCGGCGGCCATTGTGGTCGTGGTGATTATGGTGCGTAGTCCCCAATCCCCGGCGCCCAGCGCGGTGCCACCTGGTGTCGCCGGGCCATCTGGTGTCTCGCCCCATCCGCGTAAACCGCGGCCACGGTTTCAGAGTGCTAGCTGCGCCGACGTCATGCTCATCGCCATTCCGGGGACATGGGAATCCTCCGGACAGGACAACCCGCTGGCCCCAATAGAGTTTCCGAAGGCGTTGCTTCTTAATGTGACCCGCCCGCTTGCCGAGCAGTTCACTTCACACCGGCTGGAGACCTACACAGTTCCTTACACGGCGCAGTTTCATAATCCGTTTAGTGCCGATAAGCAAATGTCGTATGACAACAGCCGCGCCGAAGGCACCGCTAAAGCGCTCCAGGCGATTACCGACATGGCCAACAAATGCCCGCTGACCAGCTATGTGCTGATCGGTTTTTCGCAGGGTGCAGTGATTGCCGGTGATATTGCTAGCGATATTGGCAATGGTCGGGGGCTCGTTGATGAAGATCTGGTGCTTGGTGTGATGTTGATCGCTGATGGTCGTCGTCAGCAGGGGGTCGGCCAAGTGGTCGGAGTCAACCCGCCGGGGGAGGGTGCGGAGATCACCTTGCATGAAGTGCCGGTGTTGGCCGGGTTGGGTTTAACCATGACCGGTGCACGGCCGGGTGGCTTTGGCGCGCTTGACGGCCGGACCAATGAAATCTGCGCTCCTGGCGACCTGATCTGCGCTGCCCCAGAGGAAGCGTTCAATATTACGAGCCTGCCTACCACCTTGAACGTATTAGCTGGTGGTGCTGGTCAGCCAGTGCACGCGATGTATGCCACTATCGACTTTTGGAGCTTAAACGGGGAGCCGGCCACCGAGTGGACGCTGAAATGGGCGCGCGACCTGATTGAACATGCGCCGCATCCTCAGCATGGATAGCGGTACCTTGTGGTTTGGTGATTTGGTCCGTAGCTACGGACCCTTTAACATTAAGAAAAAAATAAGAGCTCTGTGCTCGATCGAGGCAAGCACGTGCCGGCGGGCGTCCCTGGTGGCGCCATTCGCGCGGTCTGCCCTGATTGCTGAAGCCTGACCGAGCCCGACTGAAATGCACCGTCGGCGAAGCCGGCAAACCGAAATGTGTTGTGACAGG
>JAIENC010000054.1 GCA_019751635.1 Mycobacteriaceae bacterium | reverse complement strand
ACCCACCATGATCTGTTCCATGGCCCAGGCGGCCTGCCCAGACAGCAGATCCTGCCCGGCCATCAGCCGGCCCAAAACCTGTCGCCACGACACCTGCGCCGGCACAGCCACTCACCGATAGTCCCACGAAAATCGGCCACCACCCAACCGCACCAACCAGAGCGCATCGGGGATGCCAACACGCAAACACAACTTCATAGTCGCCCCGGGTAGAGTTCGACAACTACAAAGCGTCATACTTGCGGATGTGACCAGCGCTGTAGGAACCTCCGGTACTGCAATCACAGCTCGCGTGCATTCGCTGAACCGACCAAACATGGTCAGTGTCGGCACCATAGTGTGGCTGTCCAGCGAGTTGATGTTCTTTGCTGGACTGTTCGCGATGTATTTCACCGCACGCGCTCAAGCCGCGGGCGATTGGCCGCCCGCGCCCACGCATCTGAACCTGTACCAGGCTGTTCCAGTCACACTCGTGCTGATCGCTTCGTCGTTCACCTGCCAGATGGGCGTTTTCGCCGCCGAGCGTGGCGATGTGTTCGGACTGCGCCGCTGGTATGTCATCACCTTCCTGATGGGCCTATTTTTCGTGCTAGGCCAGGGCTATGAGTACTACCACCTGGTCGAACACGGCACCACCATCCCCGGCAGCGCGTATGGGAGCGTGTTTTATTTAGCGACCGGCTTCCACGGGCTACACGTCGTCGGCGGCTTGATCGCCTTCATCGTGTTGCTGGCCCGCACCGCGATGACTAAGTTCACCCCGGCGCAGGCCACCGCCAGCATCGTCGTCTCCTACTACTGGCATTTCGTCGACATCGTCTGGATCGCACTGTTCGCCACGATCTATTTCATCCGATGAGCAGCCACCCAACGAACAGGAGCGCTCTTTGAAGACACTGGGGACGACACTGGGCTTGACCAGATTGTCACGTAATGATCGCTCGCGGCGACGGCTACGCCGCCGGGTGTCGGGCGCAATGCTGCTGCTGATAGCACTAAGCCTGGCCGGTGGGCTGGCCGTCATGCTTACGCCCCATCCGCAGCTGGCAGTTGCCGACGAGTCATCCTCGGCCTTGCTGCGTACCGGCAAGCAACTCTTCGATACCTCCTGTGTGTCGTGTCACGGGGCGAACCTGCAAGGCGTTCCCGAACACGGCCCAAGCCTGATCGGTGTCGGTGAGGCCGCTGTGTACTTCCAGGTCTCCACCGGTCGGATGCCAGTGGCACGCGGTGAAGCTCAGGCGCCTCGTAAAGACCCGGTGTTCGACGCCGAGCAGATCGATGCACTTGGCGCCTATGTGGAAGCTAACGGTGGCGGACCTACCGTGGTGCGTAACTCCGACGGCAGCATCGCCCAGCAATCTCTGCGCGGCAATGACCTGGGCCGGGGCGGCGATTTGTTCCGGCTCAACTGCGCGTCGTGCCATAACTTCACCGGGAAGGGCGGGGCATTGTCTTCGGGTAAATATGCCCCCACCCTCGGCCCGGCCAATGAGCAGCAAATCCTCACCGCAATGCTGACCGGCCCGCAAAACATGCCCAAATTCTCTGACCGCCAGCTCTCCTTTGACGCCAAGAAAGACATCATCGCCTACGTCAAAGCCGTTACCGAGGAAAAATCACCGGGCGGCTATGGCCTCGGCGGATTCGGCCCCGCACCGGAAGGCATGGCGATCTGGATTATTGGCATGGTCGCCGCCATCGGCCTGGCACTGTGGATTGGGGCCCGAGCATGAGCAACCTCAATAACCTGTCCGGTCAACCGGACCAAGCAGCCCTGGACGCCCTGTCCCGCGAGGAGTTGGTAGCGCTAGGCGGGCGCCTCGACGGCGTCGAGACGGTCTACCAAGAACCACGCTGGCCGATACCCGGTACCCGAGCCGAGAAACGCGCCGAACGCCTGGTCGCCCGCTGGCTTTTGTTAGGCGGGCTGTTCGGCCTGGCATTGCTGGTGGTTTTCTTGTTCTGGCCATGGCAATACCAACCCAGCGAAGCCCCCGGCGGCTTGGCGTACTCGCTGGCAACCCCGCTCTATGGACTGACTTTCGGGCTATCCATCTTGTCGATTGGCATCGGCGCGGTGTTGTTCCAGAAAAAATTCATCCCAGAAGAAATATCCATTCAAGATCGCCATGACGGCGGCGGTTCGGGGTCCGCCGAAATCGATCGTCGAACTGTGGTGGCCAACCTGACCGACGCCTTCGAAGGCTCAACCATTCGACGCCGCAAGCTGATCGGGCTATCGATGGGCATTGGGCTGGGTGCTTTCGGCCTGGGCACGCTGGCGGCTTTTGTCGGCGGTTTTATCAAAAATCCCTGGAAACCCGTTGTCGCCACTGCACAAGGCAAGAAGGCTGTGCTGTGGACATCAGGGTGGACCCCCCGTTACGACGGCGAAACCATCTATTTGGCGCGCGCTACCGGCCAACATGGCGGACCGCCGTTCGTCAAGATGCGCCCGGAAGACCTCGATGCCGGCGGGATGGAAACCGTCTTTCCCTGGCGGGAGTCTGACGGCGACGGCACCACAGTGGAATCTCACGAACAGCTGTCGGCGATCGCGATGGGGATCCGTAACCCGGTGATGCTCATCCGCATCAAGCCAGGAGACTTGTCCCGTGTGGTCAAACGCAAGGGCCAAGAGAGCTTCAACTTTGGCGAATTCTTTGCGTTCACCAAGGTTTGCTCACATTTGGGTTGCCCCTCATCACTCTATGAGCAGCAGACCTATCGTATTTTGTGCCCATGTCACCAGTCGCAGTTCGACGCGCTGCATTACGCCAAGCCGATATTCGGTCCGGCTGCCCGCGCGTTGGCACAGCTACCGATCACCATCGATTCCAACGGGTATCTGGTCGCCAACGGCGACTTCGCTGAGCCCGTCGGTCCGGCATTCTGGGAGCGCACCACATGAGCCCGACTATGAAGCCAAACCTTGGGGACATCCTGGCCCGGCAAGCCCAAGACATCGATGCCCGCTACCACCCGGCCGGAGCGCTGCGTCGGCAGCTCAACAAGGTCTTCCCAACGCACTGGTCATTCCTGCTCGGCGAGATCGCGCTGTATAGCTTCATCGTGCTGCTGCTCACCGGCGTGTATCTGACCCTGTTCTTCGACCCGTCCATGACCGAGGTCACCTATAACGGCGTCTATCAGCCGCTGCGCGGAGTAGAGATGTCGCGGGCCTACCAATCCGCGCTCGACATCTCCTTCGAAGTCCGAGGCGGTTTATTTGTCCGCCAGATCCACCACTGGGCGGCGTTAATGTTTGCCGCCGCAATCATGGTGCACTTGGCACGGATCTTTTTCACCGGGGCATTCCGTCGGCCCCGCGAGGCAAACTGGGTCATCGGCTCGCTGCTGCTGATCTTGGCCATGTTTGAGGGGTACTTCGGTTATTCACTGCCCGATGACTTGCTATCGGGTATTGGCTTACGGGCCGCGCTGTCATCGATCACTTTAGGTATGCCGGTAATCGGTAGCTGGTTGCACTGGTTTTTGTTCGGCGGCGACTTCCCCGGCACCATTCTCATCCCGCGGATGTATGCCCTACATATTTTGCTGATACCCGGAATTATTTTGGCATTAATCGGCGTGCATCTGGCTCTGGTGTGGTTCCAGAAGCACACTCAGTTCCCCGGCCCGGGCCGTACCGAACACAACGTTGTCGGTGTGCGAGTGATGCCGGTCTTCGCGTTCAAGTCAGGTGCGTTCTTCGCGACGATCGTCGGGGTTCTCGGTTTGAT
>JAIENC010000268.1 GCA_019751635.1 Mycobacteriaceae bacterium | reverse complement strand
TACCCTGCGGTCACGGGTATAGATGCGGTCTTGCACGGTGGCAATGATCCCGGCTAGCAGGCGGGTGTCGGTGTAGAGCCGCCGCACCGGCAGCCAACCGTCCTCGGCCAGCAGCCCGGTCCCGATGGTAAAAAAGGGACCGATCGCTGACACCTCACTCAACGCCGCGACGGTCTCTGCCGCCGGTAGACAGGTGCGCTTGCGCACCGCGAGAGTACGCAGCAGCATCGGCAAAGTGTTTAACGTAGTTAAAGCGGCCGGGTGAGTTCCGGTATGCACGGTGATCGCATCAGCACGGGTTGCGGTGATAACAATCTCCGCCGGCTCACCCCTGCGCCAGTTTTCCCGGGACAGCACTCGCTGCAACATGCCGCCTAGGGGTTCGGGTGCCTCGATGCGCGCATGCCGCCCGCTGGTGCCGGAGAACACGAACGCCCCGTCGGTCGGGTCGAAGCGTAGGGTGTCCCGGTCAACGAACGTGGCGTCGACAAGAGCGCCAAGGCGGCCGGCAAGCAGGAGCTCTTCGGGAATCGCATCGTGCAACACGCCGCCGGTCTCGAGCAGCCACACCCGATCGGCGACACGCAGCGCAAGTTCCAGCTCGTGGGTGGAGATGATGACGGCAAGGCCATGCTCACGGGCCAGCCCCCGCAGCATCTCGACCAAGCCCACCCGAGCGGCAACGTCCAGAAAAGCGGTCGGCTCATCGAGGATCAGCAGCGCAGTCTGCTGGGCAAGGGCTCGTGCGGTAAGCACCCGCTGACGTTCGCCGTCAGAAAGTTGCGCCGCAGGCCGGGCGGCCAGGTACCGGGCTTGTACCGCATCCAACGCCCACTCAACGATGGCATGGTCGTCAGCCGACAATCTCGCGGTAAGGCCCACGTGCGGGATGCGCCCTAGACCAACGAGTTCTCGCACCGACAGCAAGCCGGGGTCGACGCGATCGGTCAGCACGACCGCGACTCGTTGGGCGCAGTCAGCACGTGACATGCGGGTCAGGTCAACACCGTCTAACAGCACCCCGCCATCAAGCACAGGTTGCACTCCACACAAGGTGCGGATCAAGGTGGATTTGCCGCAGCCGTTTGGCCCCAACAGCGCGGTCAGTTCGCCACGCCGGGCGATCGCACGCAGGCCAGCAGCGACCGTGGTCGCACGACCACGTCGGCGGCGGTAACCAATGGCCAGGTCACACAACTCGACGGCCGCCACAGCACTCATCGCGGCAGCTCCTCAGCACGGTGACGGGCTATCAGCACGGCAACCACCAGCGGCGCCCCGATTAACGCGGTCACCGCATTCACCGGCAGCACAGCATTGCTGCCCGGAAGCTGGCTGACGATCGCGCACCCCACCGCGACCGTGGCGCCCATCAGCACTACCCCAGGCATGGCCACCCGGTGATCGGAGGTGCCCAACGCCGAACGCGACAGATGCGGAACGAACAGCCCAATAAAGGCGATCGGTCCGCAAAAGGCTGTCGTCACACCGGTCAGCAGCGACGCCGAACTGACCGTGATCAGCCTGGCCCGCCTCACGTTGATACCCATCGTGCGGGCGTAGCTCTCACCGAGCAACAGTGCGTTAAGGGGGCGGATGGTCCACATTGCCGCGGCCAGTCCGCACCCAGTCAAAGGCAGCAGTAGCCGCAGATCAGACCAGGTGGTGGCAGTGAAGCTGCCCAATCCCCACAGTAAGTACTGCTGGATGCGCTGGGGATTGGCATAGCCGAGCAGCACACTGACGGCGGCGGTACTGGCCGCACCGACCATCACACCCACCAACAACAACGTCGTCACCGAAGCCACCCAGCGAGCCAGCGTCAGAACAACAATGAGCACACACCAGGCTCCCGACACCGCGGCCACGCTTACTCCGATTCGGCCGAAACCAGACAGATCCGCAATGAAGCCGGCCCCCGAACCCACCCCAACAAGCACCGCCAGAGCCACTCCCAGGCTCGCCCCAGAACTCACCCCCAGCACATACGGGTCGGCCAGGGGGTTGCCAAACAACGTTTGCATCTGCAGCCCCGCCACTGCCAGCGCACTTCCAGCGGCGATCGCGGTCAGCACCCGCGGCATGCGCATGCTGGTGATGATCACCTGCCAGCGCGGATCTGAGGGCTGCACACCCACGAGGATGCGGACCGTATCCCGCAGCGGCACCGGCACCGGGCCGCAGGCTAGCGCCAACCCAGTCAACACAACCGCACTGCAAGCCAGCACCGTCAACACGATGGTCGACCGATGCGCCCTCACCGAGGCAACACCCGGCGATAGAACACGAACTGGTGGTTAGGAACAAGTTCAGGATGCAGAATCGCCACCAGATCACCCAGGATGAGATCCGGGCGCGCCACCCCACGCTCCCAGTAGTCGTTACCCCCGTCCGGACCAATCGCCAAGCTAGCCGACCAGACTTCACCGGTACGCAGAGCGGCTAGTTCGCCGTAACGGCTATCAGCGGCCAACGCATCGTCGATGGTCTTCCAGTTATTGGTGACTAGATATAACGGGATCTGGCCGGCCTCGGCGAAAACGGTTTCAAAACTCAGGCGTAGCCCTCCGGGACGTGTGTCTGCGCTCCAGGGATAACTACCACCCGCATCAACGATCAGCCGACCGGCGTAGTCGCCGCCGGTGGGCACCGACCAGGTGCCCTGATCCATCAGGCCAGGCAGCACCGTGACCGCCCGCAGCCCGCTGGCCTGCGCAGCAAGCCGGCGGTAGTTGTCACGCAGTTGGCTGTAGACCGCGGTAGCTTTCTGCTCGGTACCGGTCAGCGCAGCAAAGACCTTGATCCATTCCGCGCGGCCCAGTGGGGTGGGCTCAAGCCATTCGGCATCGGCGATCACGCCGATGCCGGCTTCGCGGAGTTTGGCGTATTGAGCGTCGTCGGTGCCTTCAGTAACGAGGACATCCGGGTGTTCTGCAAGCACCATTTCGGCATTGATCTGTTGGCCGGGGGCGTAGTCGACGATTTTGCCGGCGCCAACTCGTTGGCGGAGCTGCGGACTGACGACGTTAGCGATGTTGGCCACCCCGGCAACCACAGCGGCTTGACCGAGTTCGGCGATCATCCCCAGATGCGTGGTAGATGCCGAATACAGGGTTGCCACCGGCACGGTGATCTGCTGCGCGTGAGCCAGTTCGCCGGTGAGCTTTGGCGCCGGAGCGCCGCAACGCACCAACACATACGACTGGGGTGGGCTGTGGGGATACGGCTGCTCAACGGTGAGAATTTGGTAGCTGCGGTGATAGCTGATGGTGAAATTCGTGGCGTCGGTCACGGTCATCTTGTCCGGGAAGTAGTCGGTTCCTGGCTGAAAGCCGGTCAGGCAACCCGACCGTGGCCGCAGGCTGGTGTCTCGGGCGGAAGAACAAGCGACCAAGGTCAACGCTAGGCCTACTGCCGCCATACGCGTCGCCCATGACAGACGTGACATGGGCGTCAATCACACTCCATCGGGTCCACTGACATTGGCTGAAGCTATCCGGTGCACGATTCTTGCAAGTACTCCATCGCACCGCGGTCGAGATGCGACAATATGGCCCGTAAGGCGATGACGACGCAGGAAACCGGTGCAAAACCGGTGCGGTCCCGCCACTGTAATCGGGGAGCAAACCTCATCGGCCACGGCCATCGGCTGGAAGGCGAGGCGAGCCGCGATCCGAGAGCCAGGAGACTCGCGTCATCGTGTC
>JAIENC010000052.1 GCA_019751635.1 Mycobacteriaceae bacterium | reverse complement strand
TCGAAGCACTGCAACAACGCATCCACCCAGCTCAATCTCGGGTACGCATGCTCGCCCAGCAGATGCCCGCGTCCTTCATCGCCTTCGACTTGCTCGCCCTCGACGACCAGGACTACACCCAGCAGCCATTTTCCCGACGCCGGGCCGCCCTCCTGAACGCACTGGCCGACGCCGGACCCGGTTTTCACCTCACCCCGGCAACTACCGATCTGGCTACCGCACAACGCTGGTTCGACGAATTCGAAGGGGCTGGCCTGGACGGCATTGTTGCCAAGCCCATGGACCTCACCTATCAGCCGAATAAACGAGTCATGCTGAAAATCAAGCACGAACGAACCGCCGACTGCGTAGTCGCCGGCTACCGAGTGCATAAATCTGAACATGAGGCGATTGGCTCGCTGCTGCTTGGGCTTTACCAGGAAGACGGCCTACTCGCCTCGGTCGGGGTCATTGGAGCCTTTCCTATGGCGGACCGACGCCGGCTCTACACCGAGCTGCAGCCGCTAGTGACCGGCTTCGACGACGGGCACCCGTGGTCCTGGGCCGCTCAGCAAGCCGGCGATCGCACGCCACGCAACAGTGAAACGTCACGCTGGAATGCCGGCAAAGACCTCGCATTCGTGCCAGTGCGGCCCGAACGGGTCGTCGAGGTCCGCTACGACCACATGGAAGGTGCACGATTCCGGCATACCGCCCAGTTCAGCCGATGGCGCCCCGATCGCGCCCCCCGCTCATGCACCTACGCCCAGCTGGAGCGACCGTCGACCAGCAACCTTGACGACATCCTGCCCGGCCTGCACTAACCCAGCAGCACTTACGTCTCACACCAACACCGGCAACGCCGACATGCCACGCAGCGTGACATTCGGCTTGTACTGCGGATCGCCGCCTAGGCGGGCATTCGGGAAACGTGCTGTCACGGCAGACAAAGCAATACTGGCTTCTAATCGAGCCAAGGGCGCACCTAGACAATAATGTAGACCTCGTCCAAATGCTAAGTGCTGAAACGATTTTCGATCAGGATCAAACTGATCTGGATGCTCGTATGCGGAGCTATCACGTTGGGCGCCGGCCAGTAGCAACATCATGGTGTCCCCCTTAGCCACGCTGATATCGCCAATTGTCATGGTGTCGGCGGCATTTCGGCTAGCCAAATGTACGGGCGGGTCGTAACGCAACACCTCTTCGACGACGGCAGCGGCCCGGCCGGCATCATTGCCCAACGCATGCCACTGCTGGGGATGGCGTAGCAACGCCAAGATGGCATTGGCGATGAGGTTCACCGTGGTCTCATGCCCGGCGATCAACAACAGGTTGCAGGTCGAGACAATCTCTTCCTCGGTCAACTGATCACCAGATTCCTCGACGGCGATCAGCCGCGACATCAGGTCATCACGAGGATGGGCGCGGCGCCGGTCGATGAGACCATGCAGGTACTCCCGTAACCATCGACTAGCTTGTCCGCGCTCTTCGGTAGCGGCCGACTCGCCGAGCAAGGGCACAAACGGGTCCAACGCTTGAGCTAAAACTGCTGACGCATGACGAAATTTCGGCTCGTCGTCCACCGGCACGCCCAACAAGCGGCAGATCACCGCCACCGGCAGCGGATAGGCTAGGTCCGCAACCACATCACCGTGGCCGAGTTGCGCAATCGTGTCGAGCAATCCGGCCACCAAGGCGGTGATATCGGGGTGCAACGCGTTAACCACTTTCGGCACGAACGCCTTGCTGACCAGCCGACGCAGCCGAGTGTGATCGGGTGGATCGAGAAACAAAAACCCCGGCGGACCCAACGGTGGCGCCAGTGCGCCGGCCGCTAGTTGTCGCTGGGTGATGGTTGACTTGAGCCGGTCACTCGATGACAGCGGATGCCGCAGTACCGCATCACAGTCGCGGTACCGGGAGAAGACGACCAGGTTGGCCGCCGGAACCTGGATCGGTCCACGATCACGGCATTGGGCATAGAGCGGGTACGGGTCAGCCCGATGAGCCGGATCGAGCAGCTGCAACAGCAGTGGCCCGGAAGACACGCCTACCTACCCACCGTAGCGAGAAAATCGACGATGTATGCAGCCAGTTCCGCGCCAGCGTCCTCTTGCAGAAAATGCCCAGCCTCCCGCACCACGGGGTGATCGATTCCCTGCGCTCCGCGCATCGCATGCTGAAAGATCGGCGCCATCGGACCGCTGATGGGATCGCTGTCGCTGAAGGCCACCAGCATCGGCGTGGCACTATCGCATAACGTTGCCCACGCGGATCGGTTTGCCGGCGCCGCAGGATCATCGGGCGAGGTTGGCACCAGACTTGGCATGACCCGCGGCCCCACACAGTACGACTCATCGGGGAAGGGGGCGTCATAGCCCGCTCGCACCGCATCACTGAGCGGCCGGTGGCAACCTGACTGCACAAACCGCCCAACATCGATTCGTGGCGCGTTCTGAATCGCCTCACGAAACTGCCACCACACCTGCGGCATGGGGAAGTCTCCGGTGGGTAAACCGGTGTTGGAGACCACCAGCCGGCTAAATCGTTGCGGATGTTCGGCCGCCAGTCTTAGCCCGATCAACCCACCCCAATCCTGTCCGACCAGAGTCACTCGCTGCAGATCCAACACATCGAACGCGAAGGCCCGCATCCACTCGACATGGCGGGCATAGGTGTGATCACCCGGGCGAGTCGGTTTGTCGGAACGGCCAAATCCCACTAAATCCGGACATATCACCCGATGCCCGGCCGCGACCAAGACCGGAATCATTTTGCGGTACAAAAACGACCAGGACGGCTCGCCATGCAGCAGCAGAACCGGGTCGGCATCGTCGGGACCGTCTTGCACCCAGGCAATCCGCAGGGCGCCGCCTTCAGCATCAGACACCAGGCAATATCTTGGCGGATAAGGGAATTCAGGAAGTTCCGCGAAACGGTCCTCAGGTGTTCGCAAGGTCTGCATGCATGCAAAATACCGCGCGGCCTACATCGGATTGCGCGGTATGACCGAACCGCTTGAGCGGGCTCGGCCTGATCAACAATCCAGGCTTTAGACCCCGACCGCGTGTTCTAAATCCGCGAGCGATGTTTCCAGGTGCACAAGTAGTCGCTGCAAATGTGGCACACTGCGTCGGCATCCGACCAAGCCGAAATCCAGGTTGCCTGCATTGTTGACCAAAGTGATATTCAACGCCTGGCCATCTAGCGCAATCGACATCGGATAGTTGCCGTCTAGCCGGGCGCCGCCGAGATACATCGGCACCGTGGATCCCGGCACGTTCGAGATGACGACATTGAACGGGGGCGGCGCCGACGAGAAGATCCCCGGGGCCATCGCCAAAATCATCGGTGACACATTGAACGCCGAGAGCGCCAAGGCCTGCAATCGGGGCAGTTCGGAGAAGACTTTTTTGTTTCTGCGCATTGACTCACTAATCGTCTGCAAGCGTTGCGCAGGGTCTTCGGTGTCGGTAGCCAGGTTGCACAGAATGGACCCCACTAAATTACCGCCGCTGTCCGCCTCCTCCTTAGACCGCAAGCTGACCGGGACCATCGCAATTAACG
>JAIENC010000018.1 GCA_019751635.1 Mycobacteriaceae bacterium | reverse complement strand
TCCCCTCGAGTAAGACCAGCCAGCTCCGCCACCCGAGGCGTGGTGGTACCCGCATATCCGTACGTTGCCAGACAGTCGACAGTCGCATCCAGTAGGCGGATCCGGGTAGCCGCACTGCGCTCCGCTTGGGTGCGCCGCACAGTCCCGCTCTCAAGGGTGGTCGCCATCGTGTATGTAAGCCCGCCTCATCTGACTCTGACCGTCACAACCGCCAAAGAAGATCAATGATACATGCCTGGATGCATCTAAAATAGCGCTGAGATTAATCCACTTAAAGCGCCGAGCCCGTTAAGCCCCGTGATTGCCCAAACATTCCAGCAGGAATGCACCACTAGTCAGCCGACTCCGGCGGGAAGAACCGTTACTGCAACGTCGCCGGACGAAGCACCACCACCGATTTAGCCTCAGCGGCATGATCACGCAGCAGCGCAATAACCCGACCATCCCCTGTGCTGGCCGCATAGACACCGTCGATACCCGCCGGCGCGAGCGGCCGGCCGTTAGCCGCGGCCGCGACCTCGGCATCGGTGAGATCGCGGCGCGCAAACATAGCCAGACAGGCCTCGTCGAGTGTATGACTTAGCCTGGGCCGCTCAGCCAGGTCGTCAAGGCTGACTGCCTGGCCCAACTCAAACTGGCCTACCCGAGTGCGCCGCAACGCGGTGAGATGCCCGCCAACCCCTAGTGCGTCACCGAGGTCACGGGCCAGCGCGCGGATGTAGGTGCCCGACGAGCAGTCCACCTCAACATCAATATCGATAACACCATCGATCTCGCATTCACGCCGGACAGCCAGCATCTCAAATCGATCGATCCGCACCGGGCGGGCTTGGAGTTCCACTGCCTGCCCCTCGCGAACCAGTTGATAGGCCCGTCGACCGCCAATCTTCACTGCGCTGACTGCCGACGGCACTTGCATGATCTCGCCACCTAGCCCGGCCATGGCCGTAGCAATGGCGACAGCTGTCAGGTGTTGCGCCGAAACATGGTGCAGTATTTGGCCTTCAGCGTCTTCAGTGGACGTGGACTGGCCCAACCGGATGGTGGCGGCATACGTTTTCGCGGTCGCGGTGAGCAGACCGAGAAGCTTGGTAGCACGATCAACCCCAAGCACCAGGACACCGGTAGCCATCGGATCCAACGTCCCGGCATGTCCCACTTTCCGGGTAGCAAAGATGCGGCGGCAGCGTGCCACCACGTCATGGCTAGTCATTGCGGCCGGCTTATCAACGATGACAATTCCCGGTCCGTGGCCCGGCCCAGTCCCCGCCGCTCTCGTATGGTCTTTCACAGCACAATCGCCGCCAATACCAGTCCACGGTTCACCGACCATCTGCCGGTCAACACCGTCAGCGGCGGACCCGACAACGCTGACCCGTCGATCAAGATATGGGCCAGAAAATCTCCCGCCACACCAGAAGTGTCAACATCAAAAGTGATCCGCGCATCTTCAAAGCCCAACCATCGACGAGTCATCGGAAACCATGCCTTGTACGTTGCTTCTTTGCTGCAGAACAGGATTCGATCCCAGTGCAGGGCGGTGTCGTGCTGCTTGGCCGCTATTTCGTCACGCTCTGAAGCTAGGCTGATCGCTTTGAGCACGCCCTCAGGCAACACACCATGCGGTTCAGCATCGATACCCACCGAACGCACCGCGCTACTGCGGCCAACAACCGCGCCGCGGTACCCCGCGCAATGAGTCAGACTGCCCACCACGCCATCGGGCCAACATGGTTCCCCCTTGTCGCCCTTCAGTATTGGCGTTGGCGGCAAGCCAAGCTTGCCCAACGAAACCCGGGCACAGTGTCGAACTGTAATGAATTCGTTCCGCCGCTTGGCAACCGACCTGGCAATCAGCGGCTCTTCGCTCGGCAGCGGAGCCAAGCCTGGCGGATCGGAAAACAGCTCCGCACAAGCTAGATCAGCACGGGCTAAAGCCTCACCAGGCAACAGCGTGTTCAGCATGGTCACTGCGCTGGTGATCGCCGCTGGCGTAGTCGTTGCTGAAACTGCTCGGCGCGGGCTCGCATCTCGGGTGTGATGGTGAAGTGGCCGCCGAATTCGTTGAGGTAACCGGGCTGGTAATGCGGAGCCGGCAAGACCTGACGCAACCAGCTGAACGGCTTGCGGCGACGCCATTCCCGCGGGTAGCCCACCGATACCTCCTCAAAGCGCACACCGTCGTGCCACGTGGTTCGCGGAATATGCAGGTGACCGTAGACCGAGCAGACGGCGTTGTAGCGACTATGCCAGTCCGCAGTCTGGGTAGTGCCGCACCACATCGCAAATTCCGGGTAGAAAAGCACGTCACAGGGCTCCCGCAGGAGTGGAAAATGGTTCACCAGTACGGTCGGCATCAGCCAGTCAAGTTGCTCCAGACGCGCCCGGGTCTGCGTGAGCCGGTTACGACACCACGCCTCCCGGGTGGGATGCGGCTGCGGCGACAGGAGGAATTCGTCGGTAGCCACCACGTTGCGTTCCCTCGCAATGGCTAGGCCCTCTGTTTTACTCGCGGCTCCGATCGGCAAAAAGCTGTAGTCATACAGCAAAAACATTGGCACGATCGTGGCCGGACCCCCTCGCTCGGTCCATACCGGGAAGGGATGCTCGGGCGTGATGACGCCCATCTGGTCACACGCATTGACTAAGTAGTCGTAGCGGTCGGCGCCGAAAACCTGCAGCGGATCTTTGGCGGTGGTCCACAACTCATGATTGCCAGGAACCCAGATCACCTTGGCGAATCGACGCCGTAATAGATCGAGCGACCAGACTATGTCGTCGGTGCGCTCGGCGACATCACCGGCGACGATCAGCCAATCATCCGGAGAAAGTGGGTACAACGATTCGATAATCGGCTTGTTGCCGAGGTGACCGGTATGCAGATCGGAGACCGCCCACAGCGTGGGCTCCCCCGTTCCCGTCGATACTTGTGTGGCCACGATTCACTAGCCTACGAGCTCGAGAAACCAGCGGACGTTTCGCTGTACGGCCCAGCTGCGACTTGTACACTCCCGGCTAGCTTGCACCCACGGACAGGAAGACCGTCACTGATGCCCACTATCGTGCGCCTTGCTGCCGCATGGGGGGCGCTGCTGATCGCTGTTGGGGTGACATGGCATGCCGCACAGCCGGAGATGAGCAGCGCAAAGACCGTGCAATTACGCTCTACCGCGGCACCCCTATCGACGCAAACCACCATGAAAAGCCCGATCATCTCGACTACCGACCCACGTCCTTTCGATCCCTGCGATGACATCCCGGTCGACGTTGTGCAACGACTCGGCCTCGCCTTCACCCCACCTGAACATGAAGAAGGGCTGCGCTGCCATTACGACGCGGGTAACTACCAGCTTGCTGTCGAGGCCATTATCTGGCGAACTTATGCCCAGACGCTGCCACCCGATGCCATCGAAACCACCATTAATGGCCACCGTGCCGCGCAGTACTGGGTACTCAAACCGACTTATCACAACAGCTTCTGGTACGTATCCTGCATGGTGACGTTTAAAACCAGCTACGGAGTAATTCA
>JAIENC010000084.1 GCA_019751635.1 Mycobacteriaceae bacterium | reverse complement strand
ATTTGAGTGTCTGAAGCGCACTCAGCGCCTCAGCCAAGTTGAGGAGTATTCCCTTGGCCGTAAAGGTATTTGGCAACTCGAAAATCCGCGGATCGTTGACTGCGGCGGCCATTGGCCTAGGGCTCGCGTTGACCGCATGTGGCGCGTCCACGTTGGGTGCCGGCATCGCCACGGCAGCCCCACAGCAACCTTTTAGCGCCGACGATTCAACGCCGGCTCCGGTCCCGGCCGGGCCTGATCCCACCACCGCGGTTAACGTCGCTAACGCCATCTTGAAACAGCTGAACTCGGTGCTGAATGTGGTATTGCCAGGAAGTGGTTCATTGATGCCGCAATCGGGCCCGACGCCCGCCTCGGCGGTGGGTGTGCCCAGCCTGGCAACGCAACAGCCGGCTCTACTGTCGAGCTATCCCGGTTCGACGCTGGCAGGGCAAAGCCCGGTATTGGCGGGTCAGGCCCCACTACTACCCGGACAACTTTCTCCGACGTCAGTACCGATCTCCGGGGAGACCGTCTCCGATGCGACAGCCCAAACCAGCCTCAATGCCTTAGCTGCAGCGCCGCCCGAGGCGGGGTTTGCCGGCGGTTAGCCCCCGAGGGCAATCGCCACCGACACCGGTCACGCTCGCCACGCTAGCCCCGGGGGCTAGCCGAACTTGGCTTTATGGGAAAATGGTGGGCAAATAAACCTGTCAAAGGAGGTCGGGCCGTGGCTAAACGTGGCCGTAAGAAGCGTGATCGCAAGCACAGCAAGGCCAACCACGGCAAGCGGCCCAACTCCTGATCCGTCGGCGGGTTTAGCTACCCGCGACGCCGGATCATGGTGGTCTGGCTGATCTCCCAGCGGACTCGCTCCCGTAGCCCCTCCGGCATTTTTTCCGATCCGCATTTTCGCGCGATCAACGCTTTAAGCCGTTGCTCTATCCCGTAATGCCCTAGGCATTCGGGGCATTGTTGCAGATGTTGCCGTAATACGTGCTGGTTATCCGGTGTGCATTCACCGTCGAGCAAGGTCCACACTTCGGCAATCACCTGAGCGCAGTCGACGACGATGTTTTCGGATTCAGGGGCACGGCCAACAGGGCGCTCGGCGTCACGTCCCGGGCAAGGCGATTCAGTCATGACGACACCTCCTCGGTTGCGTGACGTCCTGCACGGGTGAAACCTCGTTGTTTGGCCACGTCGGTCAGCAAAGTACGCAGCTGGCTTCTACCACGGTGAAGCCGTGACATCACCGTGCCAATCGGTGTATCCATGATTTCGGCAATCTCCTTGTAGGGGAAACCTTCGACATCGGCGTAGTAGACCGCCATCCGGAATTCTTCCGGTAAGGCCTGCAAGGCTGCGGTGATCTCGGTATCCGGCAACGCTTCGAGGGCTTCGACCTCAGCGGAGCGTAGTCCCGTGGCGGAATGATCGGCGCTGGCCGCCAACTGCCAATCCGTGATTTCTTCAGTGGGATACTCCGCTGGCCGGCGCTGCTTGTGGCGATAGCTATTGATGTAGGTGTTAGTCAGAATCCGGTAAAGCCACGCCTTGAGGTTGGTGCCCTCCCGGAAAGAGCGAAATCCGGCGTAGGCCTTCACCATGGTCTCCTGAACAAGATCCTCGGCGTCAGCCCGATTGCGGGTCAGCCGTAGCGCAGCCCCGTAGAGCTGATCGAGCAGCGGGATCGCGCCGCGTTCAAAACGCGCGGTCAGCTGCTCGTCGGTCTCCTCGGCCACGACCGGCTCTGCGGGCGGGCCGTCGAAATCGGCCATCTCGATCAACACAGTCCCTTCCCGCCGATATCGGACTCCACCAAGCCCGGCTGCAGCCCGGCAAAATCGAACGTTACTGTGACGGCTATGTCTTTGGACGGCAAGACCATGTTTATCTCCGGCGCTAGCCGGGGAATCGGTTTAGCGATAGCCAAGCGGGCAGCACGCGATGGCGCCAATATTGCCCTGATTGCCAAGACCGCCGAACCGCACCCCAAGCTGCCGGGCACGGTGTTTACCGCAGCACAGGAGATCGAAGAAGCTGGCGGGCAAGCGTTGCCGATTGTCGGAGACATCCGCGACGGTGATTCCGTGGCCGCCGCAGTAGCCCAAACCGTCGAGCGGTTCGGCGGCATCGATATCTGCGTCAATAACGCCTCCGCGATCAACTTGGGGTCTATCACCGAGGTCCCACTCAAGCGATTCGATCTGATGAACGGCATCCAGGTACGGGGTACCTACGCCGTCTCGCAAGCGTGCATCCCGCACATGATAGGCCGGCAGAATCCCCACATTCTCACGCTGTCACCGCCGGTACGGCTCGACGGGAAGTGGCTCAAGCCGACGGCGTACATGATGGCCAAGTTCGGCATGACGCTGTGTGCTTTGGGTATCGCCGAGGAAATGCGCACAGCTGGTATCGCCTCTAACACGTTGTGGCCGCGCACGCTGGTGGCTACCGCCGCGGTGCAAAACCTGCTTGGCGGTGATGAGGCGATGGCTCGGGCCCGCACCCCTGAGGTCTATGCCGACGCCGCCTACGTCATCCTCAACAAACCCGCTCGCGACTACACCGGCAACTCGGCGCTCTGCGAGGACGTTCTGCTGGAGTCCGGTGTCACCGACCTGTCCAGCTATGACTGCATCCCCGGTTCGAATCTGGGCGTCGACCTCTGGGTGGACAGCGTCAACCCGCCGGGTTACCTACAGCCCTAAGCCACACTTCACAGCAGGCTGAGCTGCACCGGCTGTGGCTCGGCCGCTTCAAGCAGCCGCGGCCCGTTATTGCCCACACTGTTGACCAGCCTCGACACTTCTCGAACGGCAATGCCGTGCACGTCGGGCGGGCGAGCCAGCAGCGCCGCATCGGCCGGCGCATCGGGATCGAGCCAGCGGTCCCAGTCCTGCTCGGGCATGATCAGCGGCATCCGGTGATGGATTGCAGCCAGTCCCCCGACGGCATCGGTAGTGATGATGGCACAGCTCAGTTGCGTGAGGACGGTGCCGCTCGGCCGCCACGCCGACCACAGGCCAGCCATAAACAGTGGTTCGCCGGTTTCTCGGTACAAGAAAACCGGCGTCTTAGGAGACTTCCGTGCGGAGCTCGAGTCCGTGGTGGCACGCCATTCGTAGTAGCCGTCCGCCGGCACCAAGCAGCGTTGGGTAGCGGCGCTGAACCGAAAAGCCCCGGACGTGGTCAACGTCTCCGCACGCGCATTGATCAGCAGCGCAGCCTTGCCCACTGGCTGGCGGTGGGCGCCAGCCAGCGCCCAGGGCGGGGTAAAACCCCAACGCATGAGCCGAACCCGCCGGCTAGGCTCATCCCCCGGTTCGGCATGCCGGCACACCACGGCCGCAATGGACGTGGTGGGTGCCACGTTGTAGTTGGGATAGTTGGCGGGGTCGAGCCCGCTGGGCGTTGTGGTTTCATCGATCGCGGCTGTCATCTCCGCGAGCTGCGCCGGGGTTGTCCTGGCCACGAAACGTCCGCACATAGCCTCCATGTTCGCAG
>JAIENC010000102.1 GCA_019751635.1 Mycobacteriaceae bacterium | reverse complement strand
CAGCATCGAGAACAGTCTTGGCGCGAGTCGAGATAGAGCCAATAGGTCGCCTCTCGTTGGCCAATCGCTTTCGTGGCTGTCCTGCGCAAAACACGCAGAACGTGACGATAGTGACGGAGGTGACTTCAGTGACCAGTGCTGCACGAATTGGAGCGCGCCCGTAACCGTGTCGCAATCGGCGACGGTAGTTGACCAGCCCCCGGACCATGCCGCACGATACTGTGCCGAACGGTTCGGCAGCGCACCCGCCGGCGGGACATCACAACAGCGCTTCATTCACGCCAATGGCGAGTAGCTAATGGGTTGACTGACAGATATGCGGTGGTGAACATTAGAACAATGAAGAGCGAAAGGTAGGGCCATGAGCTACAGCACCGCCGTCGAGCCAGCTCTTCACCTTGAGCTATCGATCGACCAACGCCGAGCGCTGAGATCGGCAGCGGCCCGGCTGCATGAGGAGTTCTCCGGCACCTTCGATACAGCGATGATCGAGTGTTTGCTGTATTCCTTGTACGACCAGCTCGCCGACACTGCCACCATCCATGATTTCTTGGCGCTGCTTTCCGAGCGCTTCGCCAGACAGCGGCTGCTCACCCTTGCCCAAGCGCAGACCCACGGAGGCGGCCGGGTGACTCGTGGTCAATGACGACATCACCCCCGGCGACGACGCCTCTACCGCCGACGCAGAGCCTGACTACCGTTTTACCCTGGCTAACGAACGGACCTTCCTGGCCTGGCAACGCACCTCGCTGGGATTGCTCGCCGCCGCGGTCGCCGTTGTACAGATCATCCCAGAGCTCTACATCCATGGCGCACGCCATCTCTTCGGGGTTCTGCTGGCCTTACTGGCGATCCTGACCAGTGGGATGGGGCTGGTGCGCTGGGAGCGCACGGACCGCGCCATGCGCCGCGGTCAACCCATGCCCCGCCATCCCACGCCGGCTTACCTGGCGGTGGGGCTCACGCTGACCGGGATCCTCACGTTTTTGGTGGTGATCATCAAGGCGGTCCACAGTTGACTCGGTTCAGGGCCGCATCCGAGCCGGATGATGCCCGGGGTTCACAGGCGGAACGAACCAGGCTGTCCTGGACCCGGACATCTTTTACTGTATTGGCCAACGGAGCACTGCTCACGGTGAAAAGCCTGCATGGCCAGATCGAACCAATGAGTATGATTCCGCCGGTTTTAGCAGCCCTGGTGGCACTGTGCGGTTATGTGATCTCACTACAACGACAAGGAAAGCTGGCGCGCCGACCGCTCCCCCGCCGAATCACACCCCGCCGGCAGGTTTATCTGATGGGTATTGCGGTGCTTTTGTTGATCGTTGTGGCCACGATTGACATCTGGCGAATGGGCCCTGACATGCTGTTTATGAATGGTGGTCAAAATTGATGACCTCCCCACGATTAATGCTGATCCAATCCCGACCATCAAGGTAGGGCCTTAGCCGCCGGGAAATGAGATCAACATCAGCCGGTGATTTTGGGCGCTGAAGTTCATAAACTTTGGGCAGCTCGGCCATGCCGGTGACAACGTTCCACAGTTTCAGCGCGTCCGGGCCGGTCGGGGGATCCACCAATACCGGCCCAAAAAGGCATTGCTCTTCGGCGAAAAAGAGGGTTGGCACGCCAAAACCACCCGCGTCGATCACGCGTTGGTGATCGACGCGGATATCGTCATGAGTGTTCGAATCCTGCAGTGCTGCATCCAGTGTCGCCGGATCAACCCCAATGCCGTTCAACAGCCGGCGGGCCACCTCAGGGTCGTGCGGTTTGCCGCCACGGATATGCAATTCATGACCTATGGTGGCATACCACCGATCCAGCAAGGCCATATCCGTTCGGCGTAACAACGCCCCGATCCGCATCAAGGACCAGCCGTAAGACCATTCGCGTTCCCAAGGGTGTTTCTTGCCCTCCACCCGGTTGACTTCCTCCAGGCTAAAGAAGCGCCAATTAACGGTGAGATCTATTTGCGATCGGACATCACGAATCCATAGCGCAGTCTGATAAGCAAAAGGGCACATGGGGTCGAAGTGAAAATCGACGACACTGGTCATCCTGCCGAGTTTATAAGTTCCTACTGGACTATGGGACAACGTCACGGCAAGCTTGCGGGCACGGCTGATACCGCAGGATCGGTCGCGGGAGGAGCTAAGTATGGAAGTCCTGACGACCCCTGATGCTCGGTTCAAGAATCTGGTCGGCTATCCCTTTGCCGCGCACTACGTTGACGTGGCGGCGAGCGATACGCAACCGCTGCGCATGCATTACCTCGACGAGGGACCCGCTGGAGCTGCACCGATCGTGCTGTTACACGGCGAGCCCACCTGGAGCTATCTATATCGCACCATGATTCCGATCCTGGTTGCCGGCGGCAACCGGGTGCTCGCACCTGACTTGATTGGCTTCGGCCGCTCCGATAAGCCTACTCAGACAACGGATTACACCTATTTGCGACACGTCGAATGGGTCACATCATGGTTTGACCGTCTGGACCTGAAGAATGTCACGCTCTTCGTCCAGGATTGGGGGTCATTGATTGGTCTGCGCATCGCCGCCGAGCAAGGAAACCGGATCGCGCGGCTGGTGGTGAGCAACGGCTATCTGCCTACCGCACACCACCGGGTACCAGGAGCCTTCTACGCGTGGCGAACATTTGCCCGGCACTCCCCGGTGCTGCCGGCCGGTCGTCTGGTGGCGGCCGGGACGCTGCGCAAAGTACCTGCACAGGTACGGGCCGGTTATGACGCACCTTTCCCGGACAAGACCTATCAAGCCGGGGCGCGGGTGTTTCCCTCCTTGGTGCCCACTACACCGAATAATCCGGCGATACCAGCAAATCGAGCTGCTTGGGATGTGTTAGGCCGGTGGGAGAAACCCTTTCTTGCCCTGTTCGGACGTTACGACCCGATAGTAGGGCGAGGTGATCGCCCACTGATTAAACACATTCCCGGCTCGGCGGGCCAACCGCATGCCCGCATTAATGCCGGTCATTTCATTCAGGAAGACAGCGGGCCAGAACTTGCCGGACGCATTCTGGCCTGGCAGCAGGGGCTGCGCTAGCCACAGTAGAATCCATACACGGGCCAGCAAGCCGCACGAAAATCTGCGCTTAAGGAGTAGCAGAGAAAATGCCATCTCAGTCTTATTTACCCGTTTTCGCCTCTATTGTTTGCTTGACCGGCGCCGTCGCGGAAGCTTCGTTAATCGGACAGGCAACCGCGAATGGGGTTTTAAAGGAAAATACTTGGATCATAGCGGGCCAGGCTTGCGAGGCCATGTTTGATGCTTCTGATGCGACACTTTTGTATGTTTATATCTCCGATGAATTGAATACTTACGTCCACAGCGGCCCGGGTAATCAGTACCGTATTGTCGGTACCTTGAACG
>JAIENC010000097.1 GCA_019751635.1 Mycobacteriaceae bacterium | reverse complement strand
CCGACAATTCACGGCGCATGTCTACCCGCTCCTCGACCAGCACAGGCATGCCGGATAGCAGGTATTTGTGCGCAATCTCACGGGCGTGGACCGCATCGTCGACCAGCTGCACGCCACGGCCGTCATAACCGCCACGAACAGCCTTGACCACCAGTGGGCCGCCGACTTGCTCGGCCAAAGCGTCGATAGTGCTTAACGCCTCGACAGTGTCAACACCGACGTAAGCCGGCACCGGTATGCCCAAGGCGTCCAGCCGCTGCCGCATGACGAGCTTGTCTTGAGCGTGCACTAATGCCTGCGGAGGCGGCAACACGGCGACGCCTTCGGCCACCAGTTTTTCCAGCAACTCGGTGGGGACATGCTCATGGTCAAAGGTCAAAGCATGAGCTCCAGCCGCGACTCGCCGCAGATCGTCGAGATCAGTGTGGGAACCAAACACCACATCGGGGGTGACTTGAGCGGCCGGGTCATCGGCGTCAACGGCCAGCACCCGCAGCGTCTGCCCCAAGGCGATCGCGGCCTGGTGAGTCATCCGGGCGAGTTGACCGCCGCCGACCATGGCGACCAACGGCCCAGCAGTGGAGGTAATTGGCACGCCGATCATGGTGTCATGGCCGTTGTCTCGGTCCGGTTACCGGCGGCCGCAATTTGCGGGCTGGCACCAGACAACACGTACAATCTTCAGTTGTGTCCTTTGCTGATACCACGATTGCCCGCTTACCGCAGCCGGTGCAGCCTTATGCGGAGCGCCATCATGAGCTGATCAAATTTGCCATCGTCGGCGCCACCACATTCGTTATCGATTCGATGATTTTCTACACCCTCAAGCTGACGGTGCTAGAAACCAAGCCGGTAACCGCCAAGGTCATCGCTGGGATCGTCGCCGTTATCGCGTCCTACATCTTCAACAGGGAGTGGAGCTTCCGTGACCGTGGCGGCCGCGAACGCCATCACGAGGCTTTGCTGTTTTTCGCTTTCAGCGGTGTTGGGGTGCTCTTAAGCATGGCCCCGTTGTGGTTTTCCAGTTATGTCTTGGAACTACGGGTACCAACGGTATCGCTGGCCATGGAAAACATTGCCGATTTCTTTGCCGCATATGTTGTAGGAAACTTGTTACAGATGGCGTTTCGATTTTGGGCTTTTCGGCGTTGGGTATTCCCCAACGAATTCGGCCGCAACCCCGAAAAAGCATTGGAATCGGCGCTCACCGCGGGCGGTATCGCTGAAGTTTTCGAGGACAGCATCGCAATCGAACGAGGCAACGTCACCCCGTTGTTGCGCCCCCGGCGTTATCACGACAACCTGCTACATCAGCTGGACGCTTCCTCCGATCCCAGAGTGTCGAAGACTTCGTGATAGAGCAGCGCATGCACCTCTCGCAAGCGCGGAATATCGTGAAACTCCAGCGGATCCATTGATGCCGACTCGATAATCAACGTCCCGCTGCGAAATATCCGCTCAGATATCCGATCCTGAAACTCCACACTGTTGATCCGAGCTAGCGGAATGTCGATCCCACTGCGGGTCAGTACCCCTTGCCTAAACATCACCCGCCGGTTAGTGACGACAAAATGCGTGGTTAGCCATCTGAGTAACGGTCGCAGCGTCAGCCAGCCGATAGCGAGTAGCCAGATTCCCCAGATGACCGCGTAGCTCACATTCGTGACGGTCTGATGCCACTGCTGCGTATTGACCACCGCCGTGAGGAATACCGCCAGCCCGGTCACCACGATAAAGACCACGCTCGGCCTGATCAGGCACTTCCAGTGCGGGTGGCGATGCAAGACGACCTGCTCACCCTGAGCCATGGCGGAATCTGGATAGGGCATGTCTTGGACTCTAGCCACTAGTGGCGTACAGGACAGCAAAAATCCTAAATTAGGATACGATAGTGTTTATTATCTAGTCATGTCATACGCCGGCATGCCTGGGTGCGGGCGCAAGTGCGCCGAGGACCCCGCACTCACCAGTCAGCGCAGATGCACCACGTCGCCCGCGGACAGCGCGATGATCTCGCCGCGATTGCAGTCACCGCCGAGCTCAACACACAACCGACCCACGTCGTCGACCCCGCACGCTGTTCCCATCACCTCGTGGTCACCAGGAAGCTGAACACGCACCCGTGAGCCGATAGTCAGGCTGCGGGCGCGGTAGTCGGCCGCCAGGAGCGAGTCAGCGCTACGCCACTGGCCGATGCGGGCGTCGAGCTCCCGCAGCAGCCCGCGGACAAGGTCGGCCCGGTCCGGTGCCAGCACCCCAAGCTGGAGTAGGGACGTACCACCAGGGGCATCTACCTCGTCGGAAGTCAGTGTGACGTTGAGGCCTATCCCCACCACCACATACGGCTTGGCAACCTCGGCCAGGATGCCCGCCAATTTGCGGCCGCCGGCGAGCACGTCGTTAGGCCATTTGAGGCCTACCTCACCCCCGGCTGTCGCCAACACCGGACCGACAGCGTCGACAACTGCGACCCCTGCAGCAAGCGGCAGCCAACCCCATCCCTCAACCGGGACGTCACCTGCATGCACTCCGACAGACATCGCGATCTGCGAGCGAGGAGCGTCCGACCATCGGCGATCGCGACGCCCACGCCCGGCGGTTTGGTGCTCAGCAATCAGCACCGCTCCGTCGATGTCGATGCCGGAAGCGGCCCGCGCCAGCAAATCGGCGTTGGTGGAACCGGTGTCAGCGACTACGTCGAGTTGGCGCCAGCACAGACCAGTCCCAGTCAGCGCGTCTCGCAGCGAGCCGATATCCAGCGGCGGCCTGAGGGAATCCATTGCCAGCCCACCCCAACGAAAGTCTTACGCCGACTGTGCGGGTTATGGATCACTGCACCCGCACTTTGTGGCAACAACCTACACATTCGGCAACAGAGATAGCCAGCCGATAGCATCAAACCCCATGACCAGCGTTACCAATCACCATGCCGAGCCTGCTGCCGAGCACACCATCGACATTCACACCACCGCAGGCAAGCTAGCGGAGCTGCGTAAACGCGCCGAAGAAACGCTGCACCCGGTGGGCGAAGCTGTCGTCGACCAGGTGCACGCGAAAGGCAAGCTGACCGCCAGAGAGCGCATCTACGCTTTATTAGATGAGGGCTCGTTTGTGGAGCTGGACGCGCTCGCCAGACACCGAAGCGCCAATTTCGGTCTCGCCGAGAGGCGTCCACTCGGCGACGGCGTCGTCACCGGTTACGGCACCATCGATGGTCGTGACGTATGCATTTTCAGCCAAGACGCCACCGTGTTCGGCGGCAGCCTCGGTGAGGTTTATGGCGAAAAAATCGTCAAAGTCCAAGAACTTGCGCTTAAAACCGGCCGGCCCCTGATCGGCATCAACGACGGCGCCGGCGCCCGAATCCAAGAGGGCGTCGTC
>JAIENC010000077.1 GCA_019751635.1 Mycobacteriaceae bacterium | reverse complement strand
CACCAGTGCTCGTCCCACCACCAGTGCTCGTCCCACCACCAGTGCTCGTCCCACCACCAGTGCTCGTCCCACCACCACCAGTCGTTTGGCCGCTGAGCACCAGATTCGTCGGCGCCGAATAGGTTCCGGTCTGCGACGCTTGGAAGCCCACGGTGATCGAATCACCGGGTGCGATCGTGGTGTTGTAGCTAGCCGGCGTGACGGTGTATTGCGTGCCAACGTGAGCAACCTGGCCATTCCACAGGTTTGTGATGGATTCATTGGCCGGCAAACTGAATTGAAGCTTCCAGTTGGTCATCGGAGTCGAACCCGGATTGGTGAGGGTGATGTTGGCGGTAAAACCGCTATTCCATTTCGCAGTTGCCGCGTAGGTAGCTGTTCCTCCGGTGGCACTGGTCGATGCCGCCCCGGGGGTACCCGTACTGGCTGTGCTAGCGGGAGTCATGTCGACAGTCTCAGCATTGCTACTAGCACCAAAAAGCCGCGTCTCAACCGCATTGACAACACCACGCATGCCCTGCGCGATCCCCCCTAACGGGGAGGCGTTGATCGCCTCAGAAACCTCGTACAGCCCCGCGCTCGCGGTGAGGTTCTGCACGAACTGGGCATGAAACCTTGCCGCTCGAGCGGCTAGGCCGTGATATCGCTCGGCGTATCCGCCGAACATGACAGCGGCCGCTGCCGAGACCTCGTCAGCAGCGGCCGCCGAAACAGTAGTAGTCGGACTAGCCGCAGCGTAGGCCGAATTTAATGCCGAACGAATACTCTCTAAATCTGACGCCGTAGCGAGCACCATCTCCGGATTCGTTACCAGGACAGACATAGCGCATCCTCCGACCCGAGTCCGCACAAACCAGCAAACTGTTCAGAAAATCTCTAAAGTCCCCATTGTTAACCTTGATCTTTTCACCAGGCAAGGCCTGAACAGCTTTTTCGCGAACCCGCAGACCAAAGAAGACGGCCCCGTGCAGAACTGGCGACAGAAAAATCCGGCGGTGCAGTAAAGCCTGCACCCGACCCCGAACCAATCTGCTTTCCCGCCAGACCCAATCAGCGCAGCAGTGCCCGTGACATGACGACCCGCTGAATCTGGTTGGTGCCCTCATAGATCTGGGTGATCTTGGCGTCCCGCATCATCCGCTCGACCGGGAAATCGCGCGTATAGCCATAGCCACCGAACAGTTGCACGGCGTCAGTAGTGACCTCCATCGCTACATCGGAGGCAAAACACTTTGACGCGGCTGAAATAAAGCCCAACCCGGCTTCGCCGCGTTCGGCGCGGGCAGCCGCGCTATACACCATCAGGCGAGCCGCCTCAACCTTCATCGCCATATCGGCGAGCATGAACTGCACACCTTGGTTGTCGCTGACTGGTCTACCGAACTGCTTACGGTCCTTGGTATAGGCGATCGCAGCATCCAAAGCACCCTGGGCAATACCCACCGCTTGAGCACCAATGGTGGGCCGAGTGTGATCCAACGTGGCTAACGCGGTCTTAAAACCGGTACCGGGCTCACCGATAATGCGGTCGCCGGGGATGCGGCAGTTCTCGAAGTACAGCTCCGTCGTTGGCGACCCTTTGATCCCAAGCTTCTTTTCATGCGGACCAACGGTGAATCCCTCGTCATCTTTGTGCACCATAAACGACGAGATGCCGTTGGCACCCTTGTCCGGATCGGTCACCGCCATCACCGTGTACCACGTCGACTTGCCGCCGTTGGTGATCCAGCACTTGGTTCCGTTGAGAATCCAGTCGCTCCCATCGGCTTTGGCTTTAGTCCGCATCGCCGCCGCGTCGCTGCCGGCTTCACGCTCACTCAACGCATACGACGCCATCGCCCCCTGCTCGGCCAGCGACGGCAGTACTTGCTTTTTCAACTCCTCAGAACCCCGCAGGATCAGCCCCATGGTGCCCAGCTTGTTCACCGCCGGAATCAGTGATGACGACGCACACACCCGCGCAACTTCCTCGATCACAATGCACGTCGCCACCGAGTCTGCGCCCTGGCCCCCATACTGTTCCGGCACATGCACGGCATTGAAACCGGAGGCATTCAACGCCGATAACGCCTCGTCGGGAAACCTAGGCTGTTCATCGACCTCCGCGGCGTACGGCTCGATCTCTTTCTCCGCCAACGCACGAATGGCCGCCCTCAGCTCATCGTGTTCCTCGGGCAGTTTGAACACATCAAACGACGAATTTCCGGCCCAGCTCGCCATCACGATCTCCTCTGCTACTCGTCAGTAACCTTACCGCCCTGCGCTCCGCGTCGTTTCTGAAGCTCCTTCTTCAGCTCGGCATCCTTAACCCGAACCGTCTGGGCCAGCTGTTCTTGAAAAGCCACCATCCGGGCCCGCAGCCCAGGATCAGCGGCCCCCAGCAGACGCACAGCCAACAGACCCGCGTTCCGCCCGCCACCGATAGACACGGTGGCCACCGGAACTCCGGCCGGCATCTGCACAATCGACAGCAGAGAATCCAAGCCGTCCAGCTTCCCCAATGGCACCGGCACCCCGATCACCGGCAGCGCAGTGGCGGCAGCAACCATTCCCGGCAAATGAGCCGCACCACCAGCGCCGGCGATAATCACCTCAATGCCCCGCTCGGCCGCTTCGCCCGCATAGTTGAGCATCGCCACCGGGGTGCGATGCGCCGAGACCACGCCCACTTCGACGGGAATATCGAATTCATCCAGCGCTTCGACTGCAGCCCGCATCACCGGCCAGTCACTGTCACTGCCCATGATCACTGCAACACGAGGCCGTTCAGTCATGCGGATTCCATCCATTCGTCCAATACCCGTGCGATAACCAGTGCGCCGCCGCAGCAGCGCGTGCACAGAGTTCGTCGGTCTGAGCCGCGTCGGCGCCCAAGAAATTGACATGGCCAACTTTGCGCCCCGGTCGTTCACCTTTGCCGTAAAGATGAACCCGAGCCTCGGGCATCCGGGCGAAGAGGTGATGCAACCGCTCGTCGACAGTCATCTGGGACGCCTGCGGAGCACCTAAAATGTTAGCCATTACGGTGACCGCCACGGTGGTGTCGGTGGCACCCAACGGATAGTCCAGCACCGCGCGCAGATGCTGCTCGAACTGGCTGGTACGGGCCCCATCCATGGTCCAGTGCCCGGAATTGTGCGGCCGCATTGCGAGTTCATTGACCACTAGCGCGCCGGCGGTGGTTTCGAACAATTCGACGGCAAACACACCCACCACACCAAGGTCTGCCGCCAGCCCCAAAGCCAGCTGCTGCGCAGCGACGCCGAGGTCTTCGGACAGGCCGGGGGCGGGCGCGATCACCTGCACGCAGATGCCGTCACGTTGCACCGTCTGCACAACCGGCCAGGCCGCACCCTGGCCGAA
>JAIENC010000262.1 GCA_019751635.1 Mycobacteriaceae bacterium | reverse complement strand
GACGGCTCAGTGGATATTCTCATTGCCCTGCGGGTCAAAGTTTCTAGCGATCAAGTCCATAACCAAGAAAACGGCTACCGCCTGCGGGTAAAGATGATTCCGGTGGACGGGCAGTACAAAATTTCCAGACTTGACCAAGTAACGAAGTGACTGTGCCGGTCTCGTCTGCGCATAGCTTGGCGTCCTGGCGTTCTCGGGCATGCGCCATAGCCGTGGACGCACTGTCGGGTCTGGTCGTGGTGGCGACCATGGCGGTGCTTGCCCTTTCCGTGCCGTCGGGTGGCGTGCTGTGGTGGTTGTCCAGGTTGGTCGGCGGGGCAGTCATTTTGTTGATACTGATCAATCGACTGCTGCTGCCGCCGCTGACGGGGTGGACTCTAGGCCGTGCACTCTGCGGGGTGAGAGTGCAACGCGGTGACGGAACAGCAACGGGGGCATGGCGTTTACTGTTCCGGGAGCTGGCGCATGTGCTGGATACGGTATCGGCATTGGTGGGATGGTTGTGGCCGCTATGGGATTCGCGCCGGCGTACGTTCGCTGACTTGCTTGCTGGTACCGAAGTCCGATGCGTCGCACCAGATGAGCGGCGAGTAGGCATACGGCGATGGGTCGCGATAGCGATGTTGACCGCAGCCGCGGTATGCGTGACGGGTGCCGCGGCGAACTATGCGCTGGTGCACTCCCGGGATCAGGCGATCGATCGAGCCCGCGGGCAGATCGGGGTTGCCGGACCACGCATTGTTGCCCAAATGCTGACCTATGACCCTAAAACGTTGCATGACGATTTCGCGCACGCGCTATCGCTGACTACCGATAAGTACCGCGGTCAGCTCTCCGCTCAGCAGGATGCGGTGCAAAAAGGGCAGCCCGTCATCAACGAATACTGGGTGACCGCTAGCGCAATAGAATCGGTGGCCCCCAACGATGCGACGATGCTGTTGTTTATGCAAGGTCGGCGCGGCGCGGCGCCCACCGAACGGTATATCACTGCCACGGTTCGGGTGCGTTTCCGGAAATGCCGCGACAATAATTGGCGGGTCGAGGACCTCACCGTACTCACCAAGCCGAAACCGAGTGGGGCCCAAAAATGAGTCCGCGGCGCAAGTTTGTTCCTGGTCAGGGGCAGCTGCTGGTGGCCTGTACCCCGCAGCCGCGGCAGTGGAAGTTTCCGACCATCATGGCGATCACCGCGGTGCTGATGGTCTCGGCGCTCACAGTGTCTGTCTTGATGCTGATCTCCCATGAATCTCGGCAACGTGCTGCCGCCAACGACCGGGCGGTGTTGAGCTACGTGACATGGTTCATGGAACAATTCACCTCCCTTGATCCGTATCACGCCAACGACTACGTAGAGCGGGTTTCCGCGCAGGCTACCGGCGACTTCGCCACGCAGTACCACGACAAGGTCAACGAGATCCTGCTGCAGGTCGCCCGCGCCGAACCCACTACCGGCACTGTGCTGGACGCCGGAATAGAAAGGTGGAACGACGATGGTAGTGCAAACGTGCTGGTTGCTACCGAAGTGACGGCCAAGTCGCCGGATGGAAAGCAGGTCTTTGGCAACGCCAATCGGTGGATGGTAACCGCGAAGCAGGAGGGGAATAGGTGGAAGATCAGCAACCTGCTGCAGGTGATCTGATCGATCAGACCAGCAGTGATGACCCTGAGGTGGCTGAGGCTGAAGGGCTGGCCGAAGCCAACCCGGTTGAGGCTACCGACGTCCAGGGCAGTCAGGTAGCGGCTCACCGGCCAGTTGGCCGGTGGTGGGCGGCGTTGGTGGCGGTTGCCGTCGCGGCGTTGATTGGCGCCGCGGCGTTCGCGGGTGCTGCCGTACAGCCGTATCTAGCCGATCGGGCATCGGTGGCCACCAAGCTGAAGGTGGCCCGGACCGCGGCCAACGCAATTACGGCGTTATGGACCTATACGCCCAACGATATGGATAACCTCGCCGATCGAGCAGCGACCTATCTGAGCGGCGATTTCGCAGCCCAGTACCGTAAATTCGTCGACGCTATCGTGGCCCCCAATAAACAGGCCAAAATCACCAATACCACCGAGGTCACCGGCGTCGCGGTCGAATCGCTGGACGGTTCCAACGCGGTGGCCATGGTGTACACCAACACCACGTCCACCAGTCCGTTAACTAAAAACATCCCAGCCCTGAAGTACCTGTCTTACCGGCTCTTCATGAAACGTGACAGTGGGCGTTGGCGGGTGGAGCGGATGACCACCATTACCTCACTAGATTTGACGCCGCACCTGTAGCTAGCCGCTTTGACATTAGCTAGCTGCCGCGACATTGACGTGGTTGCGACGACTCGCCGGCAGATTCACTGTGGTTTCAGTTTCGCGAATACGGGGTGAGCTGTTCGCGGGCAGTTCCATCACAGTCGTCCTAATTGAAGGCCAGCCAGCTCGGCAAGGCGCGTTCATGGGAGTCGCAAAGCACCTGCCGGGTGTCACACGATCCTTTCGGGACTCCAGCCCCGGCCCACATGCCGCCGGTATCACGGCGCAGCACAATGGCGGACGATCCACCGCCGTCTAGAAGAAGCGCGGTGTCACTACCCATGCCGCGGAACAGATCTTGGATGTTGTCCGGCGTGTAGCTGCCGCCCTGGAATACATACATCTCATCGCGCGGCTTGGAATAGGCAATGGCCGTTCGCGCCGCGCTGGGGCCGCCGTCATTGAGCTGGCCGATTTTGCCGGGCGACAGCAGCCCGATTCCGCTCACCGCAACGAACCGTTCCCCCCGGTCTACCAGCCCTTGAACGGCTTGGGCTGCGACTCCGTAGTCATCGCGGCTTCGAGGAGTTAGCACATAAGGCGCCCCACCGGTGGGCAGGACCATGGTGCTCAACGCGGTCCAGACTTCGTTGCCGCCGGAGAGCCCGGGCTTACCGGGGTAGGCGACGGTGCCGGTAATCACCTGGTTAGCTCGACCTTGGCCACGGGTGTTGTCTACATAGGCGCCCAGTGGTGAAGTGCAGCCGGTGGATTTCCAGGAGCCACCGTTTTGGCCGCGGATATCGAAGAAGTTGGCATTGATCGCGATTGTCGGTTGCCCCAAGATCTGCCATGCCTTGAGCGGCGGGTAGGCCTCGGCGGCTTGAGACAACCCGTCACCGGTGCGGGCTCCCGGATTTTGTTCGCAGCGGGCCTGGAACCCAGCGTGGGTATCTACCAGCAAATGCGGGGAAAGCCGTTGCGATGCGCTCTTGATGATCATCAGGTGGCCGCCATTGCTCATTTCATACCAGTTGCCGCTGGCGTTCATGAGCGGAGTGGGGTGGCCGGGGCCGAAGTTATAGACCAGATAGGACCCTTTGGTGGTATTGATGGCGTCGGCCAAC
>JAIENC010000023.1 GCA_019751635.1 Mycobacteriaceae bacterium | reverse complement strand
TCTAGGGGTTCGGCGAGTTCTTCGCGGATCAACGTGCGCATGCCTTTTCCGGTGACAGCCCGGGCTAAACCCGATAGCAGCCAACCGTAAGTCAGCGCGTGATAGGCCGGCTTGCCCAGCCGGCGCCCGGGGGCGGCCGCCGCCAACCGCCGTTCCATCCCCAGGTGGTCCAGCAAATCGTCCTTGGTAACGCCACGCAAACCTGACAAGCCCGCACCGTGCCGCAGTATCCGACGAACGGTGATCGCCGATTTGCCGTTAACACCAAATTCTGGCCAGTACTGCGCAACCGGAGCGTCGTACTCGATCAACCCGCGGTCAACGAGCCGATGAATCACCGTGGCCGCTAAGCCTTTCGTGGCCGAGAACACCATGCTGGCGGTATCAGCCGACCACGGCGTCTGACCCGCCCGGTCAGACCATCCAGTCCACACGTCGACCACCGGCTGGCCATCGAGGTATACCGCCAGTGCCCCACCACCGAATGGACGCGCCGGAAACATGGCGGCAAAGCTGCGCACCGCGCACGCAAAGTCTTGCGCGGCGGCGCCATGCACCCCACGCGGCAGTTCTGCGCGCCGCTCACTTCGTGTGCTCTGTCTCATCGTGTTGAACCTAGGAGATCCCATCCGCAAATCATTGGTAAGTTACCTCAATGTTAAACCGAAGCTGCTCTAATAATCTGCTGAGCCGCCAACGTCGGGGTCAGTTCCCCGGTTAACACCTGATTCTCCAGATCGGCCCGGATCTTATCGACCTCGGGGTTACGCAACACGTGCTCTAAAACCGCGTCGCGAACCAGCTGCCAGGTCCAGTCCACCTGCTGGGCCCGTCGGCGCGCTTCGAACTCACCAGCTTCGGTGAGCACTCTACGGTGCTCCAACACGGCGTCCCACAGCTCGGCAATACCTTTACCCTCAATGGCACTCATAGCGAGAACTTTTGGACGCCATAGTGTTTCGCGCGGGTAGAGCAACCGAACTACCGCGGACAACTCACGCACCGCGACCCTCGCCGCGGTCACGTGCTCACCGTCAGCCTTATTTACCACGATCACATCGGCTAGCTCCAGCACACCTTTCTTGATGCCCTGCAACTGATCACCCATGCGCGCTAACGTTAAGAACACGAAGGTGTCGACCATGTTGGCTACTGCAACCTCGGACTGGCCAACGCCAACCGTCTCGACCAGGATCACATCGAACCCCGCGGCCTCCAGTACGACAATGGTCTCGCGGGTGGTCTTGGTTACCCCGCCAAGCGTGCCTGATGTCGGCGAGGGGCGAATGTAGGCATCCGGGTGCACCGCCAGCCGCGCCATCCGGGTTTTATCGGCCAAGATCGATCCACCGGTGCGAGTCGACGACGGATCCACCGCTAACACCGCCACCCGATGATCTCGATCGATTAAATACCCACCGAGCGCTTCGATAGTTGTTGACTTGCCCACGCCCGGAACACCAGTGATGCCTACCCGATGAGCTTTTCCGGCGTGCGGAAGCAACGCCAGCAACAACCGCTGGGCCTGTTCCTGATGGTCTGCACGGGTGGATTCGACCAAGGTAATGGCCCGCGGCAAGGCAGCGCGATCACCGCGAAGAACGGCTGCCGCCAGGTCATCAACTGCGTCGTCATTCATCGTTTTCCGCCCGCGAGCGTGCATAGTTGTTCGTCTGGCGTCGATGCGTCATGTACAGACACGCACGCTCGCCAGCGGTGGTGCTCGCTCAAAGGTGGCCGCACAGCAGTCATCTACAGGGCATACCCCAGTCGGTCGGCAAGCTTTGTCAGCAAGCCGATCGCGGCGTCAGCGATCACCGTGCCGGGCGGGAAAATAGCGGCTGCGCCAGCAGCCGACAACTCCGCGAAGTCGCCGGGCGGGATGACACCACCAACCACGATCATGATGTCAGGGCGGCCCACGCTAGCTAACGCGTCACGCAGAGCGGGGACCAGCGTCAAATGCCCGGCCGCCAACGAAGACACGCCAATCACGTGCACATCGTTGTCGGCCGCCTGACGAGCAACTTCATCGGGTGTGGAAAACAGCGATCCGACATCAACGTCAAAGCCCAGATCAGCAAAGGCGGTCGCAATAACCTTCTGCCCCCGGTCATGGCCGTCTTGCCCCATCTTGGCTACCAAAATGCGCGGGCGGCGGCCATCAGCTTCGGCGAACTTTGCCACCAACTCACGGGCACAAGCGATGTTACTCACCTTGCCTTCCCCTCGGACCCCTTCGGCTTCATCACGGTAAACGCCGCTGATGGTACGAATCTGTGCCTGGTGGCGGCCATACACCTTTTCCAGCGCATCGGAGATCTCCCCGACAGTGGCCTTAACCCGAGCCGCGTTAATAGCCAAGGCCAGTAGGTTGTCCGGCAATCCCCGCTGAGCCGGACCGCCGACGGCCGCAGCCCGGGTCAGCTCAGCTAACGCCGCCTGGACCGCCCGCGGATCACGCTCAGCACGGACCCGATGCAATTTGGCGAGCTGTTCAGCCCGAACCCGGGTGTTGTCCACTTTAAGCACCTCGACCTGCTGGTCCTCGTCGACAACCTGATATTTATTGACCCCAATCACCGGTTGGCGCCCCGAATCGATACGAGCCTGGGTGCGTGCGGCGGCCTCCTCAATACGCAGCTTAGGGATGCCGTCGCTGATGGCTTGGGCCATGCCGCCATGCTCACGCACCTCGGCGATATGCCTGCGGGCCCGCTGGGCTAACTGATGGGTGAGCCACTCTACGTAGTAGGAACCACCCCAAGGGTCGATCGGCCGAGTGGTCCCGGATTCTTGTTGCAGCAGCAGCTGGGTGTTACGGGCAATCCGGGCGGAAAAATCGGTGGGTAAGGCCAACGCTTCATCGAGTGCGTTGGTGTGCAATGACTGGGTGTGCCCTTGGGTGGCCGCCATCGCCTCGATACAGGTGCGGGCCACGTTGTTAAACGGGTCCTGGGCGGTCAACGACCAGCCCGAAGTCTGCGAATGGGTACGCAGCGACAGCGACTTGGCGTCGCGCGCACCGAACTGGGCGACCAGTTCACTCCACAGCAGCCGCCCCGCACGCAGTTTGGCAACCTCCATAAAGAAGTTCATCCCGATACCCCAGAAAAACGACAAACGAGGCGCGAACTGGTCGATATGCAGGCCCGCAGCCAGGCCCGCCTTGATGTAGTCGACACCGTCAGCCAGGGTGTAGGCCAGCTCCAAATCCGCTGTGGCACCGGCTTCTTGCATGTGGTAGCCGGAGATCGAGATGGAGTTGAACTTCGGCGTTTTGGCGCTGGTGTAAGCGAAGATGTCGGAAATGATCCGCATCGAGGGCTTCGGCGG
>JAIENC010000019.1 GCA_019751635.1 Mycobacteriaceae bacterium | reverse complement strand
CTTGGCCGGTTTTCCCGATCCGCGTCCCGACGACGGCCAAGGTGGTGCCGGTGCGGCAACGCTGGCTGGCCTTAAGGTGGCTCGCCAGTTGGATATGCAGGCACCGCCGGCCGCCGGGGAAAGCCACGGAGGTCAGTGATGGCTTCGCTGTCAACACAATCGACCCCACTGACCCCGGTGCTAAGCCGCTACTGGGATGACCCGCAGTCGTGGACGATGCAGACGTATCGCCGCCATGGCGGCTATCAGGCGCTGCAGCAAGCGCTTAGCGCAGGACCGGCCGCAGTGCTGCAAACGATCAGGGACTCGGGGCTGCGTGGCCGCGGCGGCGCCGGTTTTGGGACCGGAACCAAGTGGTCTTTTATCCCACAAGATGACCAGGGCAGCCAAGGTTCGACCGCCAAGCCGCACTATCTGGTGGTTAACGCCGACGAGTCCGAGCCAGGAACATGCAAAGACATGCCGTTGATGCTGGCGGCTCCGCATCTGTTGGTTGAAGGCTGCGCTATTGCCGCCTATGCGATTCGCGCTAGCCATGCGTTTATCTATCTTCGTGGTGAAGTGGTGCCGGTGTTGCGACGGCTACAGAACGCGGTGGCCGAAGCCTATGCCACTGGCTTTTTGGGCCGCGACATTGCCGGCTCGGGCTACCACCTGGAGCTGGTGGTGCACGCCGGCGCCGGTGCCTACATCTGTGGGGAAGAGACCGCATTACTGGATTCCTTGGAGGGCCGCCGTGGCCAGCCCCGGCTGCGGCCACCGTTTCCCGCGGTGTCTGGGCTCTACGGATGCCCCACGGTGATCAACAATGTTGAGACTATTGCCAGTGTCCCGCCAATCATCCTCAACGGGGCTGACTGGTTTCGCTCGATGGGCACCGAGAAATCCCCGGGCTTCACGCTGTATTCACTGTCCGGGCATGTCACTCGGCCCGGACAATACGAGGCGCCGCTAGGAATTACCTTGCGCGAGTTGCTGAATTACGCCGGTGGGGTGCGAGCCGGTCACCGGCTCAAGTTCTGGACCCCCGGCGGGTCATCGACACCGATCCTCACCGATGAGCATCTCGACGTGCCGTTGGACTACGAGGGAGTGGGAGCGGCTGGCTCGATGCTGGGCACTAAGGCATTGGAGATCTTCGACGAAACGACCTGTGTAGTCCGTGCGGTCCGGCGCTGGATCGAGTTCTACAAACACGAATCCTGCGGCAAGTGCACGCCCTGCCGCGAGGGCACCTACTGGCTGGAGAAAATCTACCAACGGATAGAAACCGGACAGGGCACTCACGACGACCTCGACAAGCTATCGGATATTTCCGACACCATCTTGGGTAAGGCGTTTTGTGCGCTAGGTGATGGTGCGGCTAGTCCAGTCATGTCGTCGCTGAAGTACTTTCGTGATGAGTATGTCGAGCACATCGACGGCGGTGGTTGTTCCTTCGACCCCCGTGCGTCCATGCTTGCCGAACCCGGAGCGGCTCAGGGAGGGGGAGCGTGACACCGGAAATGGTGACCCTATCGATCGATGGCAACGAAATCTCCGTTCCCAAAGGCACATTGGTGATCCGTGCCGCCGAGTTGATGGGAATCCAGATCCCGCGGTTTTGTGATCACCCACTGTTGGACCCGGTCGGCGCCTGCCGGCAATGCCTGGTTGAGGTTGAAGGACAACGCAAACCGATGGCGTCATGCACCACCGTGGTCACCGATGACATGGTGGTACGCACCCAGTGCACCTCGGCGGCGGCCGACAAAGCCCAACACGGTGTGATGGAACTGCTGCTGATTAACCACCCGCTGGACTGCCCCATGTGCGACAAGGGCGGTGAATGCCCGCTGCAAAACCAGGCAATGTCCAACGGGCGGGCCGACTCTCGGTTTACCGACGCCAAACGCACCTTCACTAAACCGATCAATATCTCGCCGCAGGTGCTGCTGGACCGGGAGCGCTGCATCCTGTGTGCCCGGTGCACGCGATTCGCCAACCAGATCGCTGGTGATCCGTTCATTGAGATGCTCGAGCGGGGCGCCTTACAGCAGGTGGGCATTTACGCCAAGGAGCCGTTCGACTCCTACTTTTCCGGCAACACCGTTCAGGTCTGTCCGGTGGGTGCGCTGACTGGGATGGCTTACCGGTTCCGGGCCAGGCCTTTTGATCTGGTGTCGAGTCCGACTGTGTGCGAGCACTGCGCTTCGGGATGTGCCCAGCGCAGCGACCACCGTCGCGGCAAGATACTGCGTCGACTCGCCGGTGACGATCCAGAAGTTAACGAGGAGTGGAACTGCGATAAAGGTCGATGGGCGTTTACCTACGCCAGTGGGGCAGACCGTATCGCTACGCCGTTGGTCAGAGACGACGCCGGCGCCCTGGTGCCCGCGTCGTGGTCGCATGCGCTGAGCGTGGCGGCCCGCGGGCTGGCGGCTGCACGCGGCCGTGCCGGTGTGCTGGTTGGCGGCCGGCTCACCCTAGAAGACGCCTACGCTTACGCGAAATTCTCTCGAGTTGTCTTGGACACCAACGATATTGATTTTCGTGTTCGGCAGCATTCCGCTGAGGAGGCCGAGTTTTTGGCGGCCCGGGTGGCCGGAAGCCAACTGAGCGTCAGCTACGCCGATCTGGAATCGGCGCCGGTTGTGCTGCTGGTTGCGTTCGAACCAGAAGATGAGTCGCCGATCGTGTTTTTACGCCTGCGTAAAGCGGCCCGCAAAAATCACGTGCCGGTCTATGCGGTTGCCCCGTTCGCGAGTCGGGGACTGCAGAAAATGGGGGGCTGCCTGCTGCAGACTATTCCCGGGCAGGAGGCGGCGACGCTGGACGGGCTTGATCCGCAGATCGCTGAACTGTTGCGTCAACCGGGAGCGGTGGTCATAGTTGGGGAACGACTTGCCGGTGTGGCGGGTGGATTCTCGGCGGTGAGTCGACTGGCCGACGCCACCGGAGCCAAGCTGGCCTGGGTACCGCGACGAGCGGGGGAACGCGGTGCACTGGAGGCCGGTGCGCTGGGGGCGCTGTTGCCTGGGGGGCGTCCGCTCGCCAATGACACGGCCCGCGCCCAGGTAGCTGCGGCCTGGTACGTCGACGCACTACCGTCGTCGCCGGGGCGCAGCACCGATGAAATCTTGGCCGCGGCGGTCCGAGGATCACTGGACGCGCTAGTCGTCGCCGGCGTCGAACCGGCTGACCTGGTTGATCCGGCCAACGCCCTGGCTGCCCTGGATGCGGCGAATTTCGTGGTCAGCCTAGAGCTGCGGCACAGTGCGGTCACCCAACGAGCGGATGTGGTGTTCCCCATCGCGCC
>JAIENC010000076.1 GCA_019751635.1 Mycobacteriaceae bacterium | reverse complement strand
ACCGCACCTGCTTGGCAGGATCGCCGGTAGCCCAGTTCTGCCGCTGGTTGAGGATGGTGTCGACACAGACCGCAGTCTTGCCGGTCTTTCGATCACCAATGATCAGCTGACGCTGGCCGCGACCGATCGGGGTCATTGCATCGATGGCTTTGATTCCGGTCTGCAACGGCTCTTTCACACCTTGCCGCTGGACCACCGAAGGGGCCTGCATCTCCAGCGCCCGCCGGGTCTCAGCCGCGATCTCGCCCCGGCCGTCGATTGGCTGGCCCAACGGATTGACCACCCGGCCAAGAAACGCATCACCCACCGGAACCGACAACACGTCGCCGGTGCGCTTAACCTGCTGGCCCTCGGCGATGTGCTCAAAGTTGCCGAGGATCACCGCGCCGACGCTGTGCTCATCCAGGTTAAGTGCAACGCCCAGAATGCCACCGGGAAACTCCAGCAGCTCTTGGGTCATCACCGACGGCAAACCCTCGACGTGCGCGATGCCGTCACCGGCGTCGACAACAGTACCCACCTCTTCGCGAGTGGTGTCCGAGGTGAAAGAACTTACGTATTCTTCGATCGCGCTTTGGATATCACCAGCGGAGATTGTCAACTCTGCCATGGGTTTTCGTCTTCCTGTTCCGGGTTCCTACGTCAGGTATGTGAGGAGGGGTTGATGGTCAATCGGGCAACTGGGCTTGTGCGGCCGCCAGACGCGACGACAGCGTACCGTCAATCACTTCGTCGCCGACACAGATGGACAGCCCACCCATGAGGTCACGGTCTACCTGCAGTTGAACCGTGACCGGATGACCGTAGATACGGCTTAACACCGCACTAAGACGAGTGTGTTGGGCATCGCTGAGGGCGGCCGCGGCACTAACGTGCGCCACCAGCTCATCACGACGAGCCACCGCTACTTCGGCTAAGCCAAGCACCGCCGCTTCGGCGGGCTGCCCACGGAGCAGCTGCACAGTCTGCGACAACAACGCCACCGTAATCGGGTTGGCCACCACGTTGGCGGCACCCAGCACCCGCCCTAGCAGCTGAATTCGGCCTTCGGCCGGGACAGCATCGTCGGCCAGCAAGCCGGCCAGCCGGGGCTGAGCTTCCAGAATGCGGGAAAACCGGAATAGTTGCTCTTCCACCTCATCGAGGCAGCCGGCCCGCTCGGCACTCAACAACAGCGCTTGCCGGGCCAGATGCTCAAGAGCATCGACCAGATCGGAATTAGTCGACCAACGCTGCGAAACCGCGGCCTGCAGGACATCGAATGTGGGGCCACTAATTTTGCCGGCGAGCAGCCGCTCGATCAGCCTGACCCGCGGCGACGCATCTTCAGCGGGCACGGTGAGATACCGGGTGATAACGGTTTGTCGGTGTAACAGGCTAGCTACTGCGGTTAGCTCGTCGGCCAGAGTGGACAACCCTGCATCGTCGAGACCGAGGGCGACCCCCCCGAAGTGGGCTAACACATTGAGCAGCGCCTGTCGGCTCGCCGACCGCATGGTCGTTAACACTGGAGAGGCAACGTCAGCTTGCGACGGCGCCATGGCATCGAGATCGTTGAGAAAACGATCCACTGTGGCGGCCTGCCGGTCTCGATCGGCAACGTGTTCACGCACCAATTCGTCTGCCCGACGCACCGATTCGCGGCCGAGATCGGCGCGGAGCTGACGGATCAGTTGCGCACGTAACAGCTCTACTTGCCGGGCGCCTTGGACTTTGACGCGTTGCACCTCAGCATCGGCCTGTGCACGCAGTTGTTCGGCGATCCGCTCGGCGTCTCGCTGAGCCTCGTCGACAACCTGCTGGGCTGCCGCCTTGGCATCTTGCACGGCCTTGGCGTGCGCTTGACTGGCGTCAGCCAGCCGAGTGGTGGCGGCGGCGGCATCGCTAAGTTGCTGACGCACCGTGTTCTGTCGGGCGGTCATGAGGTTGCGCACCGGCGGCACGACATAGCGCACGACCAGAAACACAATGGCTGCGAAGCCAACTAGCTGTCCGAGAAATGTCGACATTATTGACTACCGCCCGGACCCATGTGCTGCGGTCGTCGCAACAACCGAACCGGTGACATCGACGCCGAGTATCCGGCTGGCCAGCATGGTCGACATGACCTCGATGTTGGCGCGCAGATCGGCTGCCACTGCGTCTCCCTCATGCTTCAATTGCTCGCCGGCACTGCGCAAGGTGACATTCACCTGCTCTTCAGCCTGGGCACGCAGCTCTTCGACGACCTTACGGCCCGCCGTTCGAGCACCGTCACGAGCGGCCGATGCTTCAATCCTGGCTTTCGACATCGCTTCTTCGTAATCGGCTTGAGCAGCGGCAAACTGCTCCGCCGATTTCTTGTTGTCCGCAAGGGTCTTAGCCACCATGGCGTCGCGCTCACGGAGCACCCGCAAGATCGGCGGCACAACAAAGGTGCCAATCACCCCAAGAACGATCAAGAAGATGATCAGTACGACGAAAAAGGTGCCGTTGGGGAGGAGAAAATTATTGGTACTCCCCTCCCCAGCTTCTCCCGCCGCAGCGACGACCCGAACCACAGCGCTCACGTCGTCTTACTTGACCGGGGTGGCGAAGACAAACAACGCCATAAACGCCAGGTTGATGAAGTACGCCGCCTCAACCAAACCAACGGTGATGAAAAACGGCGTGAACAACCGACCCTGCGCTTCGGGCTGCCGGGCAATACCGGAGATCAGTGCATTACCGGCAATACCGTCACCGATACCAGCGCCGATAGCGCCGCCGGCCATGATCAGTCCACCGCCGATGAGGGCACCGGCAGCGATAGTGGCATCCATTACTTACCCTCCTTATTCTGGTAGCGCGCTACCAGGATTTGTGTGTGCTGCATAAAGCTAGATAGCTCACTAGGCATGCTCTTCGTCCAGCTCCATCGCTTGGCTGAAATACAAGACCGTCAACAAAGCGAAGATGAAAGCCTGAATCGCGCCGACAAACATATCGAACGACTTCCAGATCGCGTTAGGCGCCCACATGATGTAAGGCGGAAAGAGCGCGATCAGTGCTACCAGAATGCTGCCGGCAAAGATGTTGCCGAAAAGACGAAGCGACAACGAGATCGGCTTAGCGATCTCTTCGACCAGGTTGATCGGCGCCAGCACAGCGACATGGCCCTTAAGCACCTTCAGCGGATGCCCGACGATGCCACGACGCCAAATCCCGGCGGCGTGATAGCAAACGAAGACAAAAAGGGCCAAGGCAAGCACGTAATTAATGTCTGCCGCTGC
>JAIENC010000111.1 GCA_019751635.1 Mycobacteriaceae bacterium | reverse complement strand
CGACGGCTTGACGGTCGGCCAGTTACTCGCGAGTCAACGTCTGCCCGAAACACTGTTTCAGCCCTATCTCGTGCGTGGCGATGACGCCACTCCAGTGCCCTTATCGACACGACTTAATGATCTGCCACCAGATGCCGACAAACTCGTGCTGTGCGCTATCCGAAACACGCTTTTCTCCACGATTCTGCCCGCCGATCCAGTGAACACCGGCCTCCCACACAGCGTGGAGCCTGGCGTAGGCTTTCGGCAAATCCGCCCGGGGCCCGATGGGCAAGCAGTCGAGATGACTGCTGTCCTGGACTATTACCAGTCCAGAGAATTGGTGAAACAAAGGGTCGCCGAATTCGTCCAGACACACAATGTGGCCAAACGTGGCTGCCTGTTTGGCGTTTCCGGCGGAGGGGACAGTAACGCTCTAGCTTACGGTCTGGCAGCGGCTGTCCCACCAGAACAACTCTGCGCCTTCACTGTGGTATTCGGGGCAGCATTCACCGAAGCTGCGGCATCTCGCGCAGCGGTGCTTTGTCAAGATCTGGGGATTCGCCACACGATATTGCGGAACACTGAGATCGTCGAAATCCTCGGCATGAGAACGTCGGTAGATGACTTGTATGAGGATTTCATCCAAGCCTTCGGGGATAAAGCTCTCCATTTTTTTGGCACATTTTTAATCCTGCGGATCGCACGCCATCTCGCCGATAGGCAGAACATGTCCGATCTAGCCTTTGGCTATAACCGGGAAGATCTGCTGGCCGAAGCGCTATTTATGTTGATGAACGGTCGGCAACCATTAGCTCTGCCAACCCGACCGATGGGCAAGCACCGAGTAATTATGCCCGTCTGGGAGGTGCCCAAGCTGGTGCTTGACGCGTGCCATCCCGCATTCAGTCTGGAGAACTACCGTGAACGTGATTCACACACGTTACGAACACGAAGCCTGGCATTTTTCTTGGCGCACGCCATGGACTCCGCTTATCCGTCTTTTGGCTTAAGCGTTTTAACCGGCATCGCCCAGGTTTTTCAAGATCATTGGGGCGAACTAACTTATGATGATGATCTAGACGTCTTTGTCACTAGTCATGCCGACGAATCAACGATTGATACCGTACGGTCGATGCTGTCGAAGCACTTCAACTGAACTATTGCTGGCACCGCATAATTCACCACAACGGCGTGCGATCAAAGAAGACCTCATTACGAACAATCAAACCCTTATCGATCAGGACCACACATACGCCGTCACATTCGATAGTGCGTTCTTTTTCAGGAATCGTCGCATGCCAATAGTTCAGAAATCCCCCACTTAAGGGGCGAACCCCCGTGTTTGTCCATAACCAGTCCGGGTAGCGGGCAAGAAGCCGGCGAAAATAACCGAGGATTTCGGCGTGACCATGAACCCCGGCCGGCACTGCCGGGTCACTATACGTCGCATCCGCAGCATAGAACGCGAGCAAACGCTCCGGGTCATTGCCCGTCCAGGCGGGCAACCAACGATCAGTGAACTGCTTTGCCTCAATATCAGACATCCCAGAAAAAGTTGACATGGTAAGCAATGTAATCCACCTCGTAGTTGACTGGCCGCAGCAGTGATGACCGTTTCACCGCCAGAGGCGCTGGTAACGCGGGCCCGAATATCGATGCGGACGGCGTATTTTCCGGCCTATCCAGAAGGTATTCCGAAAATTCCTGCGCGCTCCCGTACTGTCGGCACCACTCGATCGCTAGCAACAATTTGATTGATATGATGTCTGTGCAGTTCACACTCGCACCGCACCGAGCGGCTGATCAACGCCGACAGCACGTAGCTCACGATGCGCCCGCGCCAGGACACCCTTTAACACGCCAAGCACACCGTACGTCGCTGTGCGATGACCATCACGACCGTCCCTATCGGTGCACAGCACCGGAACGGATCCGCCATGGCTGAATTACCGGCCTCAACCCTTACCGTTCGCTCAACCGCGATCATCGACGAAGCAATAGCCACCGTCAAGATAACCAGCACTACGCTCGGTGTCGACATTCCGGAGTCAGGCAAAGAATACGGTGATAGAGCACAATATATTCGCGCTATCGCCGAGCGCTTAATCGCCAATAATTCAGCTATGCCCTGGACTGGTTTAGCAGCAATTTTATACTCCCTAAAAGGACAAATGCTGGCACAATCGGCTCTTTTTTTAACCGAAACCTACCCAACCGTGAAAATTGCAATAGAACGACAGGCCGCGGCAGTCACCACGGCACGTACGAGAATAAATATTGTTATTAACCAATTGCGCGCAGAAAGACAAGCGGCGATCGCTCTCAATAATTCCGGATGCATAGCAGCGTCAATCTCCTTGCAAAACCGGGCCGCGTTAGCCGGGATATCTGCCAGCAATCACGCCATCGAAAATCTCCAGACCACCGCCGCGGCCAACGCAGAGGTGATGGACACGTTGCGTTTACACGTGCAAGATCGTCTTGCCCAGTTGATGAGCAGTAACACCCTGCCGGTTCCATCAGGGGGTGGTAGCGGGTTGTTGCAAGTCAACGCCGCATCCTTGCGGCTCTCCTCGCAGCAGCTCGCCGAACGCTCCCTGGAGTTTGCCGAAGAAAATCGGGTAGCAATGGTGGAGAGCATCCCGGCGAAAGTCGCACGGACCCACGGTCGGGTCTTCACTGAAACCTTCGATTCCGCATTGGAAACATTTGAACGTAATCAAAACATTTTGCTATTACGTATTAAGGTACAGCTCGCAGAGCTTGCCGAAAGGCTGAACAGTGCCGCTAATGCGCTTGAGCGCATCGACATCGACGCTGCTGGCGCTCTACTCTGATGCGCGTGAATTAATATCTACGTAGCGTTCAGCACGGCATTAAAACTTGTGCTGGGCCGCATTACCGCTGTGGTCATATCGGGGTCAGGCGCATAGTAGCCGCCGATATCCACCGCAGCGCCCTGCACTGCCGAGAATTCAGCAACAATGGCTTGTTCACTAGCGGCCAACGTATGCGCAAGTGCCGTAAATTGTTGGGCGAGCTCCCGATCCGCCGTCTGCGTAGCGAGTTCCTGCGCCCAGTACATAGCCAGGTAGAACTGACTGCCCCGATTGTCTAGCTCACCGGTCTTGCGGGACGGACTCTTGTTGTTCTCCAGTAATTTGCCGATAGCGGCATCGA
>JAIENC010000188.1 GCA_019751635.1 Mycobacteriaceae bacterium | reverse complement strand
GCAAGGATGGGGTTATGTCGGTGAGTGCCTCGTTGGGTTCTGTGGAGATGCTTCCGAAGGAGCGCTTAACGGTGTTGTTCGAGCAGTTGTCGGAGTTGGCGGGTCAGCGCAATGCGATCGATGGGCGCATTGTGGAGATCGTCGCGGAGATTGAGCGTGACGGGTTGTGCGGGATGGCGTGGGCACGCTCGGTGGCTGCGGTGGTGGCCTGGAAGCTGGGGACGACGCCGGGCAAAGCGCAGACTATCACCACGGTGGCCGGGCGGCTAGAGGAGTTTCCGCGGTGCGCGGCGGGGCTGCGGCAGGGGCGGTTGTCGCTGGATCAGGTCGGGGTGATCGCCGGTCGGGCCGCGCAGGGATCTGATGAGCACTACGAGAAGCTGGCGCGTCATGCCACGGTCAGCCGGTTGCGCACCGCGGTCAGGCTCGAAACGCGCCGCGAGCCGCCTCCGCGCCCGCCCTGGGCGCCGGCGATCACCAAGACCAGCAGCCAGGACTGCGCGTCGTGGCGGATCACCTTGCCGCACCCGCAGGAAGTATTGAGGCTGATGCCAGTCGAATGGGTTACTAGCCCGGATTTTTCGCGAAATGCTGTGAGTTTTGAGTGTAGATATGCGACAGTGCCCGTCCTGCAACGGATAACGAACGTGCGACGGTTCAATCGTTCCAGCGGGAAGGCACTTCGCAGCTGCCCGCGCGAGGCGTACGACAACATCAGGTGACCAACGCGCTAGCAAGCGTCGGCCTATGGATTGTGTGTCTTCTTGTCGCGTCGTTGTAAGGGGTAGACACCATGTCGTTTGTGAGCGTGACACCGGAGCTGGTGGTGCGGCCGCGGGGGATTTGGACAACATTGGGTCGGCGCGCCTCGCGCTGCCAGGGTGGCGGCGTCGGGCTCGACGACGGCGGTATCGGCGGCGGGCGGGATGAGGTTTCGGCTGCGATCTCTGCGTTGTTCGGCGCCCACGGCCAGCAATTTCAGGCGCTCAATGTCCGCCCGAGCAAAGCAGAGTCGATCCATTCGGGGCGGTTGCGATGATTGGCGTAGTGGACGCCCGAATCGGGGATTAGTCATGAGTCGGGGATGACGGGCGGCACTACGGTTCCCTAACAGGTTGATACCGATTGTTGTGGAACAGTTTTGGGCCCCCATATTGATGCACTATGTGCCCAGCAGAAATTGCCGGCATCCAGATGCGGGAAACGGTCCCGCACGTCCGTGCGCAAAGTTGGGGTAAACCATGAAATCCATGAAATCCATTGCCGTCAGCGCGGCTGCACTGGCCGTCGTTGGGGGTGGTGCGGCCGGGTTGGCATCCTGCGCATGGGGCATTGCGCCTGCGGGACTGTCTCAGGTGCAACTCGCATCAACCGGCGCGCCGCTACCACAGGACCCGCCACCCCCGTCGACACTGAACCTGCCGACCGCTGACCAGTTGACCGGCATCCTCAACGACCTTTCCAACCCAGGCGTGTCATACCGGACCAAAGACGGTCTCGTCGAAGGCGGCATCGGGTCGGGTGAGGGCCACCAGATGGACCACGAGCTGAGAGTGGCATACCGAAACGGCCAGCTCCCGTTGTCGTTTGCCGTCTCCAATATCCAACAGAACGGTCCGGCTACGGTCATGTCCGATGTGGCCGTCTCAGGGCCGAAGTTGCCGACACCGGTCACCAAGCCCCTGATGTTCGTCAACAAGAACGGCAACTGGGTGTTGTCAAGCCCATCGGCAACCATGCTGGTGCAGGCCGTCGCCGGAATCTGACTTCGGCTTTCCTGAAGTGGGACTGACCGTGCTTGAGCTAGACCGGCTGACTCTTCCTGAAGCGCCACAGGTTTCACCGGTCACGCTCGAACACGCGACCAACGGACGATGAACTGTCATTATCGCGGAGTCCCGGTGGGACTCAAATATCCTGTGCTACGACGGATTAGCCATCTCGATGCTGGAACCGATTGGAAAGGGCCCTTTCTCGGTCTTCCGCAATGAGTAGACGATGATCGCTTCGCCATCTTGTGCGCTCTGGCGCTGTGCCGCCGGTTCCCTCGGCGGAGAAGCACCACAGCCGTATCTAGCCCCTGAGTAAGCGTGTCGCCTGGGGAGGATAGGGCAAAGGCCTTACCCTGGCTGGGTTTGTTGCGTGCGTGGGCGAGCCGGTAGGAGGTGCTGCCGGTTTCGATGATCAGCCCCGCGAACGTCAACCTGTCGACAATGGCCGCGCACAGCCGAGGGTCGGTGAAGGTCTTCGTCCACGAGGAAAACGGCTCGTTGGAGGCGATCGCAATGGCCGAGCGGTCCTCGCGTTCGGTGAGCACTTGAAACAACAGCTCCGCGCCGCGCCGATCCAATCCCAGATAGCCCAGTTCGTCGATCAGGATCAGGTCAACGCGACCATAGCGGTTGATCAGCTTGCTCAGTTGCCGCTCGTCGGTGGCCTCGACCAGGTCGTTGACCAGCTTGCTGGCCAGCGTGTAGCGGACACTGTGGCCGGCTTCGGCAGCCAAGAGGCCCAACGCGACCGTCCGCATAAACGATGAAATACGATGACTCAGAAACGGCGCGCAGCACGTAAAACACCCTATGGAGTGGGGCGGGCGGGACTCGAACCCGCGACCAACGGATTATGAGAGCGTCCCACCTGCGGAAATGGGATTTGACGACGTTCAATGATGTGCGGCGTCAACCGACGGTAATCCGCTCGGGAACAACGGAATACGCCGCCGAAAAGTGCCCGGGATTGACGGGGGTTGGTGAGACTCCTGCGGACTGTGTGCGGCCTGGCGAAGGGTGCCGGACCGCTGGCCCGCTTGCGGGTCGTAGAGCGGATGCTGCTGTCATCGACGACGGTAGGCATCGGTACGGCTGAATACGCCCACGACGGTGACCTGCTGCCGCTCGTGGTCAATTCTGTAGAGAACGCGATAGGTGCCGCGGCGTGCGCTGTAGCGATCATTCAGCGGTGGCCGGAGCCGCTTGCCCACCCGGCGCGGATTATCGAGCAGTGGACCGATAATGAACTCATAGGCAGCAAATGCCACCGATTCGGGAAGTTGCTCGGCCAGTTGCTTTCTCGCAGTCGGCGCAATGATCAGCTCGTATCGCCGATCGGTCACGTCCTAGCTCGGCGTGCTTGCATCGCTGCAGTCAGGCTGTC
>JAIENC010000095.1 GCA_019751635.1 Mycobacteriaceae bacterium | reverse complement strand
GCAACCCCGCGGTGCACGATTCGGCCGTCGCGATCCGCCGGCCCGCCAGCAACTGAACAAGCTGATCATCGATTGTTGAGCCGTCATCGGAAAAAATCTGCCGCTGATGTCGGACCCGCAGTAGCTGTGTCAGCTGGGTATAGACGTTGGCGTCGGGTGCTTCATAGCGCGTGACCATTTCGATCTCTCCGCGCCGCAGGCAGGTGGTGACCTCCAGGCGGTCATACCCAGGCAGCTGTGCCTGGGCGTCACGTAATGTCTGCGCTAGTCCGGACTCGGGCAGACCGAACATTCGCAGGGTGTGCTGTTGATAGCTGGTTCGGCCGGCGATTGCCTCGGATACCGCGGACGTTTGCATGGCCTGCAGCCACATGAGCTGTAGTTCGCGGGGTGGCCCAGGCAGTACCAGGATCGTTGGTTTGCCGGCTACCACCACCCCGGGTGCGGTGCCCACCGGGTCAAGGATCTGTGCGCCGGCCGGAATCATCGCTTGCTTGCGGTTGGCCTCGCGTACCGAAGCGAAGCTTTCCGGGTGGGTTGGCGGCATTAAGGATTTCAGGATGGCGGCGATGGTGTTCTCCAGCTCGGTGTCTAACACCAGCTCACGGCCGCAAAAATGGGCCACCGCTGCGACGGTCAAGTCATCGGCAGTGGGACCAAGGCCACCGCTAGTAACGATCAGATCCACGCCCTCATCTGCCAGAAAGCGCAGCTGGGCGGCGATGTCGCCGGTGCGGTCACCGCAGATGGTGATGTGTGCCAGCTCGACACCCAGGTCGAGGAGGCGATCGGCGATCCAGGGACCATTGAGGTCACGGACTCGACCGGTTAAGACCTCGGTTCCAGTGACCACGATGCCCGCGCGTGTACTCACCGGCTGAGTTTATGCAGGCGTAAAAAATTGTCTGCTGAGATCTAGGCAACCCCATCGGGGTGGCGCGCAACTGTGCTGGCAGCATCGAAGCTATGCGGGTGCTCGTGCAACGAGTCTCATCGGCGGCGGTGTCCGTCGATGGTCGAGTTGTCGGCTCCGTGCGGCCTGTCGGGCAAGGTCTACTGGCCTTTGTTGGAGTTACCCACAATGACGATCTGGATAAGGCACAGCGGCTTGCTGAAAAGCTTTGGCGGTTAAGGATTCTCAACGAGGAACGATCCGCAGCTGATACTGCCGCGCCGATCTTGGTGGTCAGCCAGTTCACCTTGTACGCCGATACGGTCAAAGGGCGACGGCCCTCTTGGAACGCGGCCGCCCCGCGCGCTGTGGCTGAGCCGCTAATAACGGGGTTCGCTGACACACTGCGACAGCTCGGTGCCTCGGTGCAGACCGGTGTGTTCGGGGCACAGATGCAGGTTGAGCTGGTCAACGATGGTCCGGTAACTGTCTTGCTGGAACTGTAGTCCGATAGCGCGAGAATGGGGCGGTAGCCATGGCAGAAACTGAATCGGGTTCGTTACGCGCGGACCATGACGACTGGGACATTGTCAGCAGTGTGGGCTACACAGCCCTCATCGTCGCCGGATGGCGGGCCATCCATGGCACTGCTTTGCAGCCGTTAGTCCGAGACGAATATGCACAACACTTTATTACGGCGTCCCGTGATCCCTATTTGACGGATCTGCTAGCTAATCCGCCGACTTCGGAAGTCACTACTGCGTTTCCCCGCCTCTACGGCGTACAGACCCGATTCTTTGATGATTTCTTCCGCGCAAGCGCCGACGCCGGTGTGCGGCAAGCGGTGATCGTTGCTGCTGGACTAGATTCCCGGGCCTACCGCCTGAATTGGCCAAGCCAAACAACAGTTTTCGAAATCGACTTGCCGAAAGTGCTTGAGTTCAAGGTCGATGTGCTCGCTCGTCGAGGCGCTGAACCTAAGGCACGACGGATCGACGTGCCAGCAGATTTGCGTGAAGATTGGCCAGCGTCATTGCATGCCGCCGGATTCGATCCGCAAAGACCTAGCGCCTGGTCTGTCGAGGGACTGCTGCCTTACCTCACGGGTGAGACGCAGGACGCGCTTTTCGCTGGGATCGACCGACTGTCGGCATCCGGTAGCTACGTTGCGGTGGGGGCGCTGGGGTCACGCTTTAGCGCACAGCAGTTCGCCGCGTTGGAGGCGATTCACCCCGGGCTCACTCTTTCGGACAACACTGATTTCTCCGGCCTGGCCTACGACGACAGTCAGCACATCGATCCCTCAGCCTGGCTGGCCACACACGGATGGACTGTCGATCCTGTGCGAACCACGCTGGAGCTGCAAGCCAGTTACGGACGGACTCCGCCGACAGTCGATGTACGCATTGATAGTCATTTGCATTCCCAGTACATAACCGCGGTAAAGGCAGCGCAGCGCTAAACTGGAACGCGTTTCAATTTTTCCCAGCGTCCCAGGAGCGGGTATGCATACTGCCATCTGCGATGAGCTCGGCATCGAGTTCCCCATCTTTGCGTTTACCCATTGCCGTGACGTTGTCGTCGCGGTGAGCAAAGCCGGCGGTTTCGGGGTGCTGGGAGCGGTTGGTTTCAAACCGGAACAGCTTGAGATCGAACTCAACTGGATCGATGAGCACATTGGCGAGCACCCTTACGGCGTCGACATCGTCATTCCCAACAAATATGAGGGCATGGATTCGCACTTGTCTGCCGAAGATCTCGCCACCACATTGCGGTCGATGGTGCCTGTGCAGCATCTGAATTTTGCCCGCAAAATACTGGCTGATCACGGTGTCCCCGTCAGCGACACCAACGACAACGCGCTGCAGCTGCTCGGGTGGACCGAAGCGACGGCAACCCCGCAGGTTGAGATGGCATTGCGACATCGGAAGGTGGCGTTGATCGCCAACGCGCTCGGTACTCCACCGACGGACATGATCCAACACATTCATGATGCGGGCTGTAAGGTCGCCGCCCTATGCGGTTCACCCGCGCAGGCCCGCAAACATGCTGACGCTGACGTGGACATCATCATTGCGCAGGGCGGTGAGGGTGGTGGGCACTGTGGTGAGATTGGTTCGATGGTGCTATGGCCGCAGGTCATTAGTGAAGTCGCACCCCGTCCGGTGTTGGCCGCCGGTGGTATCGCCAGCGGCGGCCAGATTGCGGCGGCGCTGGCAATGGGTGCTCAGGGCGCCTGGACCGGTTCACAGTGGCTCATG
>JAIENC010000100.1 GCA_019751635.1 Mycobacteriaceae bacterium | reverse complement strand
CCGCCGAAACCGCAAGCGAACATCCCCTCGCCGGCGCGGTGGTCGCTGGGGCCCGGGAACGTGGCATCGACATTCCCGCCTTATCGGAGTTTGACTCCATCACCGGCAAGGGCGTCCGTGCCAGCGTCACAGGGTTACGCGTGCTTGTCGGAACCGCGACGCTGTTGGCCGAAAACGGAATCGATACAACCGAACTCGAGCGGATCAGCGCAGAACTCGCCGCCGCGGGAAAGACACCTATACTCGCCGCTGTCGAAAATCACCCGGCCGGGGTGATTGGCGTCGCCGACACCGTCAAAGACGACTCCCGGGTGGCAATCGCTGCCCTAGCCGCCCTGGGCCTGCAGGTCGTGATGATCACCGGAGACAACGCCGGAACCGCGGCCGCAATCGCTCGCCAGGTCGGGATCGACCGGGTGCTCGCCGAGGTCTTACCCGAACACAAAGCCGGTGAAATTCGACGACTACAAGCCGAGGGGCGCCGAGTCGGCATGGTCGGCGATGGCATCAACGATGCCCCCGCCCTAGCCCAAGCCGACGTCGGGGCGGCTATCGGCACCGGCACCGACGTGGCGATCGAGGCCGCTGACATTACCTTGATTTCTGGGTCACTGACCGGTGTAGTGACCGCGATCCGACTCTCACGCGCTACCATGCGCAACATTCGGCAGAATCTCTTTTTCGCGCTGATCTATAACGCTATCGGCATTCCGCTCGCCGCTGGAATCATGTATACGCTACTGGGGCTGCGACTTTCGCCGATGATCGCCGCTGGTGCCATGGCACTATCCTCGCTGTCGGTCGTCGGCAACGCAAACCGCCTACGTCGATACCGGGTTAACCAGCCGATGGGGAAGTAGCGCGTAACCAACCAAGACAAGCCACCGCCCACTGCCCCGCCGCCATCCACAACAGCCCAAACACGGCATATACGCAGAGCGCAGCATGCTTGACCCATATACCCCATGGGGGTATAGTATGAATCATGAACAACATCAACAACTATCATCCCAAATCCACCGGCTGCACGTGCACAGAAGCTGGCTGCACCCAGTCGAGCGGCTGCGCCTGTGGCCACCCCGATTGCACCTGTAATGACTAACCACTTACCGCTAAGGCCTCGACACCCCCGTCGAGGCCTTAGCCAACTTTCCGCAGCCCGGAACCCCATAACTTTGCCGCGATGCCAGCAAGTCTGATGGGCGAATTCACCCTGCGATGGATTGTCACCGCACTGTTCGGCGTGAGCATCGCAACATATCTATATATTCTCTTCGCGCAACGTAGCCGTTGGACCGCCAACGTCAATCACCTTCTGCACCTTGCGATGTCGGTGGCAATGATCTCGATGGCGTGGGGTATTGCCATGCGGCTTCCCGCGGCCGAACCGATAATCTTCTTTTTACTTGCTGGCGTCTGGTTTGCCGGAGCGGCTTGCCGGCCAACCAATCCAGCCAGTGATCGACTGGCCAACGGATACTCCGCCGTGATGATGGCAGCCATGGCTTGGATGTTCTCGGCGATGACCCGCAGACCGTTAAGTCCGCTTAGCCACTCATCCGATCACGGACAACCCGTTGGGGGTGTCATCGATATGTCCGCGATGGAGATGCCCCCGGCCGACCCCACAACCGAGTGGGTCACCGCCGCGAACGCCGTAGTGGTGATCGGGTTCGCCGTCGCGGCCCTCTACTGGGCATGCCGCTACCTGGCTAAGCGGCCACCACGCACAGCGCCACAAACCGCACGGCTGGCGAACCTGGAACCGCTATATCAAGCGTGCTCCGCTGCCGGCACAGCCCTGATGTTCACAGCACTGCTGTAGCCGCACGCCCCTGGTCGCGAAGCCACCACTTGCGCCTACAAGCAAACACTCAGATCCACTTTGGCAAAGCAGCACCGGCGCCTATCGATTTCAGGACAGCAGAAGAAATACCTACGAGCTGTTCCCGCTTTAGGGCCTCGAACTAAGTTCTTCTGACGGCGTTTGGTAGCCGTCGACCCACTCGCGACATTGGCCTCGCCAGACAAAACCTTGGCAACACCAAGACCGAAGTTCTTGCCCTCATCAAGCCCGGCCTCGACGTGCGCGGGCCCAAAGACAAACAAATCGAGTTAGCCACCGATACCGCAAGGTCCGACACGTCGCGCCTGGTTGTCGACGCCCCGTGCGATGCTGCTGTCGATGGCGCGGCACACGACGTTCAAGTTCTACCTGGACCCGACCGGCAAGCAGGCAGTGGGGCTGTCCCGGCATGTACGGGCCGGCCCGGTTTGCGTTCAACCAGTGTCTACGGATTGTCAGAACCAACCTGCCTGCCCAGCGAACCGACCCTGGCATCAGAAGTTGCGTGGACGGGCCTCAGGTATCAAGCAGGCAAGTCGGTCCGGCTTGAGCACCTCCATTCGGTCACCGGGCTAACGGGAAATTTCGATGGGCATCACAGGATTGCGGACGTACACTGGACGTACACGTGCCCGGGAAGGGGTTGCTGTGGACACGAAGTCGCGCCGCAGGAATCGGCGGATGGAATTACGCACCACGCCAGAAGAGCGCGAGTTAATCGACCGGGCAGCGGCCGCCAGTGGAACCGACCTGACCGAGTTCGTCATCACCCACGCATCAGAAGCTGCCCGACGAATCCTGGCCGACCGAAATCGCTTCCAACTGGATGCCGCGGCTCTCGACGAGTGGGAAGAGATCAACGCCCGACCCGCCCGTGACCTACCCAGCCTGCATCGACTGATGCAACGGCCATCACCATTTCGCGCAGAGTGAGGCGCTATCGACCACCAGAGCTACTGGCCGATCACCACGACCTAGCCCAATTCCAATGTCGTTCAACCGAACAAACCCAGTGGCTCCGCCGCTACGCTAGGCAATCCACCCAGACCGGAACCACCCGAGTCTTCGTCGTCACCGAGTCGCCCCACCCAGAGCGAGTCGTCGGCTACTACGCCTGGTGCATGGCCCAACTAGACACCCATGCTGCTCCTGAGCGGCTACGCAAGGGCGCCGGCCGTTACCCCCAACCGATAGCTCTGCTTGCCCGACTCGGCGTCGACCTCGATCACG
>JAIENC010000132.1 GCA_019751635.1 Mycobacteriaceae bacterium | reverse complement strand
GTCAACCCCAGTCAGCACCGCGCTGAGCGTGGCGGGATGCTGCGCACTGCCGCCAGCGCCAGTTGCTTCTTCGGCAGCGGCCCGGGCAGCCTGCCGACCGACACGGTTGCCGAGCGCCGCCGCGACCCCGAAACGCTGCCCCGCTCTGCCTGAAGTGCCGCCAGTCGATGCCGCCGAGATCACCGACCCCGTGGCCGCACTGTCAACCAGGTCGATGAATGTGGTGAACTCACGACGATGCACTGCCGGAGCTGATCGTGGCAGCACGGGCGGGCAGGCCGAGATCACCTGCAACGCGGCCGCGGTCACCTCTTGGTAGCGAATACTGTTGGCGTGATCCGCGTGCTGGCGAGATCTTTCCGAGCAGGAGATGAGTTCACCCACGCCGGCCGCAACCGTTGAAACCGCAACCCCGAAAGCAAACCACCACAGCCAGGTATACATCGCGGTTCCGCAGCTCTGCTCCAGGCCTAAAACCACGGCAAACATCACGATCAGGAAATCTTGCTCGATCCCCAGAATGAACCGCGTCTCCTCGACCACATCGGCCTGAGCCTGCACCACACCATGTGACTGCTGGTCCAGCTCGACCATCTGCTGCGCCAACGCCATAAGTGTCGCGGTGGCGTCGGCATAATCACCGGAGGCCTGGCCACTCCAGGTTTGCGGATGCGCCAGCTGCAGCAGCGCAGACATGTCGGCGAAATCTTGCGAATCGCCTACCCACACATCTCCTCGTTCCGCCTTGGGCGGCGCTTCCTTCCGCCGCCACGAGGAAGGCAGGCCACTGAAGCCGAACGGCGCCGACCAGCCCGTCAACTGCTGAAACACCACCATGAGGACCAAGGCCGTGACAATAATCGCGCTGGGGCGACACCACGGCCGTGATTCACCGGCCGGCTCGGGCTGCTGTGCGAGTGGCTCGTCTAGCTCGTTTAACTCGTTCTCGCCGCCTTCTTCGGCAATGCTCAGCGGATGCACCTGGCCGCTTCTCCCAGGCACATAATTAGCTGGCTGGGACAAGCGAGCCATAGCACGGACGTTGCGTTCCGTCAGGTCCCGGTAAAAGTCAGACAGTGCGTTCAATTCCGCTTCGGACATCTCAACCGGCTCATATCCCGAATTGGTCATGTCTTCACTCTCACTTCATGGGCATGAAGACCGCAGCGCCGGTGTCGAGTCGGCGATCGGTCTGGTGCTGTGCGCGGCGCAAATGTTGCCGAGGAACGGGTGAGCGGCTAGCGCTTACTGCATCAGATTTTACATCTACCGCTGAAGAACTGCGTCAGTTTCTACTGAGAGATCAGCAACACACACTCAACAACGATCCTGTTTCTTTTCTGTCATAGCAAGGCACCCATCACGGGCAGGTCTGCAAGACATCACGGCGAACGATGGTTTGATTGCGGCCCGGCCCCACCCCGATACAGGAAACCCTGGCGCCAGCAAGCTCTTCTAGTCGAAGCACATAGTCGCGGGCGGCGGCCGGCAACTCGTCGAACTCGCGCGCGGCGGAGATATCTTCCCACCAGCCGGGCAACTCTTCGTAAATCGGCTCAGCGCGGGCAAGTTCGCTTTGAGTCATCGGCATGTCCTGGAGGCGTTTCCCATCGATCCGATAGCCCACACACACCGGCACCGTCGCCAAGCTAGAGAGTACGTCGAGTTTGGTCAGAAACAAGTCAGTGATGCCGTTAACCCGCGTGGCGTAGCGGGCAACCACAGCGTCGAACCAGCCGCAGCGGCGACGCCGACCGGTGGTGACACCGATCTCGCTACCGGTCTTGGCCAGGTATTCGCCGTGTTCATCGAATAGTTCGGTGGGAAATGGGCCGAAACCGACCCGCGTTGTGTACGCCTTCAGGATGCCCAACACCGTCGTGATCCGAGTCGGGCCAATTCCGGAGCCAACAGCTGCCCCGCCCGCCGTCGGATTCGATGACGTCACATAGGGGTAGGTTCCGTGATCCACGTCGAGCAAGGTGCCTTGAGAGCCTTCGAGGAGCACTGTTTCCCCGGCTTCCAGCGCCGCATTGAGCAGCAGGCGGGTGTCGGCGATCCGATGCCGGAAGCTTTCGGCCTGTTCCAGCAGGGAATCGACCACCTGGGCTGGATCCAAGGCTTTGCGGTTGTAGATCTTGACCAGTACCTGATTTTTGAATTCCAGCGCTGCCTCAATCTTGTGTGCCAGCAGATCCGGATCCAACACATCAGCTACCCGGATGCCCAGTCGGGCGATCTTGTCCTGGTAGCAGGGCCCAATGCCACGGCCGGTGGTGCCAATCTTTTTGCTACCCATGTACCGCTCGGTGACTTTGTCGATAGCCACGTGGTAGGGCATCAGTAGATGGGCATCCGCGGAGAGCAGCAACCGCGAGGTGTCTACACCCCGGTCCTGCAGACCCGTCAGCTCACTGAGCAGCACACCGGGATCCACCACCACACCGTTGCCGATGACATTAGTAACACCGGGGGTAAGCACCCCGGAGGGAATAAGATGCAGCGCAAAGTGCTCACCAGTAGGCAGCACCACCGTATGCCCGGCGTTATTGCCACCTTGATATCGGACTACCCAGTGCACCCGACCACCAAGCAGGTCAGTGGCCTTACCTTTGCCCTCATCGCCCCACTGAGCGCCGATCAGGACGATTGCCGGCATGATGTTGCTCCCACCTAGTCGCGCGAGTGTTTTGCTGCTTGCCGGTGACCCACCTTAGCCTGGCGACAATGCAGAGCGTGCAGCGCTCTGCGCAGGAGCCGGGAGGCCGGGCCATGAATTCCGCTGAGAACGTATCCGGCATTGCCGCGCTGCTGTGCGACGACCGGGACGCTCCCGGCCCATTGAGCGATCTGGCCACCCGCAGAATTGATAACCCAGCCGACATTGATCTCGCGGCCGAGCAGTTTCGACGGCTCATTGTGGTGGGGGGTGATGCCCAGCTGGCCATGGTGCTCACCCGATTGGTTCGCACTGACCGCCTCGATATCGAGGTGGGCTATGTGCCGCGGTGGCGAACTACCGCAACCGGAGTTTATGGGCTGTGTAGCGGACGGCGGGCAGCCCGACGG
>JAIENC010000134.1 GCA_019751635.1 Mycobacteriaceae bacterium | reverse complement strand
CGGGTTTCTCTTAAAAAAGCGTTGTGCGGCTGCTCCGGTGTACGCTACTGCCGATCCAGGTGAGATTGAGATGCTCCGTACCCGGTATCTCGAGACGGTAGAAGCAGCGGAGGGCAACCGGACTGACGCGACTCAAGCCGCCCTTAATGACTGGCGGACGGCGCAGGGTCGTAACCCGGCGGCGGATAGGGCCAGAGATGCCGCCCTCGAGGCGGCCAGCATTATTCTGAAGGCCCTGATGGTTGTCGAATGTTTGCAACAACTGGCCGGTTTTGGTCCGCCTTACCAGGGAGATGATCTCAAATCCGGTTCTACGCAATTGGCTTCGGTCGGTCAACGGCTGGCCTGGGCATCCGGGGACGGCCAATGGCGAGGTTTAGCGTCGCAGGGCTATAGCGGCCTCAATACTGGTCTGCAAAATATCGTTCAGGGCATGGCCGAGTTGGATCATCAGCTGGCTGAAATTATCAAAATTCAAGCCAGTTTAGTTACCCATGTCAGACTTGGCTTTGGGATATTGACGGTATTGCTTTCAGCGGCATACAACTATGAAATCAGAATGGCGATGCTGCCGGGCGCCCAGATCGAGGCGCAAATCTACGCGAAGTGGGGCGCTATGGTCGGGATCTGTACGGCAGTAAGCATGCTTTCCGGCTTATGTGCGCTGTCGGAATACAACGCGAGTGAAGCGGACAAGCTGACTCGGCAATACCGCGAGTTGGCGTCCGGTTCCATTTCGTCTGCTGTGCGTCCCGTCGATGTTAATTCAGTCGCGGTGCCGTTGCGGTATTGATAGCCGGAACGGCGAGCAGTGCTTGATCGTATTGTTGGGCCAGTTCGGTCAACTCTCGCGCGTGCATCTGTGCGTTTTCGTGCATGGTTTCTGTGGTGTCTGTACTGGTTTCTACTGCAGAATTGGCCACGGCTAGCTGGTAATGATGTGAAATAGCGGGTCCGGCGGGTCCGGAAAAATAGAGAGACTCGGCAACGGGTAGGGCTAATTGAAGTCCGGACAAAATATTTTCTAGGTTTGTTTTTCCCGCGCTGACTTGTTCGGCTTGGGTCGCCACGGTGGCGTCCACGTCCTCGCTCATGTCGGCGGCCTGCGTTACCAAGGCGGTGAATCCGATATGTCGATCCCCGTGAAGTGTCCCCGAGTTTCCGGACCACCCATCTGCTAAGCCGAGATTCCCCAGGGTGCTATGGACGTCGTGAAAATGTCCGCCGCTAACTGCGAATGCTTTATCTTCGTCGGGGTCTATCGGATCGTCTGGATGGGGTTTTCCGGGATTTTTATCGCCAAGCACGTTTGTTGGTATGTCGGGTGTGAACAGTAATACGCAGGCCCCGGTAAATGCTATTCCAAATAAAAGTACTTTAGTTATATTGGAGGTTGCTGAACTATTTTTTTGGTAGTCTTCTTCGGTCATGCCGGAGAGGTAGTTGCTGAATTTTCCATCTTTTTTTTCATCGTAAGAACGGAAATCGGCCTGGCCAGAGTAAAGCCAATCTGAGGATGTTGACATGTGCGGGCCTCCAGCTTGGTGTGGAGATGGATGTCGTTAAAGCTTGCAATTATTCTAGCGATGATGGGCGACGAGCGTAGCGGGCGATGCCGATTGACAAACGATCACTATGGCAACTATATCAGCTAGTGTGGATTTGGTAAGTGTCCATAGCCGGTGATCCGATCAAGCGCATCGCAGGCTCACCGAGAAAGATCGTGTGCCAGCCCGCATCGTGTGGCCGCCGCGGTGACCATAGCGACCGAGATCAACGCCAGCAGCTGCACTGCCGGCGCATGCCCGGCATAGCTCTCTACTGACCGCCAAGGCTGGCGGGACAGCACTACCCCTGCCGCAATCACTCCGCCCGCGCTGAGCCACGCCGTGACCGCATTCTGCGCTTCGCGCCGTTGGCGCAGCGCGTATTGCACCCCTAAAGCTGCGCCGAATACGAGCAGGCCGACTGCGCCGGCTAACGCGATACCGCTGGTCAGAGCGGCCGCCGCGGCCCAGGTCCGGGCAGGGGCCCACGGTTGGGCGGGGCTGTCTCCATGGTGCAGCGCTGCTCGCCGGCGTGGCGCCCACACCGCCAGCAAGGCCAGCAGCGGCAGCAACGCCAACCCACCGACCACCCCAACCCGGTACAGCGCATCGACGGTATAGGTCAACGTGATGGTGCCCGAGGTGCCCGCGGGCACCACCCAGCCCTGCTGCCAGCCGTTCACGGCGACCGGCGTGAGCCGGGTCCCGCTGCTCGTGTGCGCCACCCAGCCAGGGTTCATGCTTTCCGGCACCACCAGGATCTGCGCGGTCGTTACTGCGTTCTTGGCCGGCCACCGCAGTTCCCGCCGGGTCGGGCTCCATGCGGTGGTCTCGGCGGCAACCAGCGCGGGTTCGGGTAGATCAGCCGCTAGCGGGCCGGCCAGCTGGGCTCCGTCGACAACGAATTCGGCACCAGGACTGATCAACAGTTCTTGTTGCCCGGCGGGCAGCGTGAGGGGTTCACGTTCACAGGCGCGTGCGGCCACCGGTTCACCGGCCAGCAATGCTCCCACGGTGGTGGTCACCGAGGTATGCACAAAACGTCCGGCGATGGCGATGATCGGACCGTGGTCACAGTCGATACTGATGTGCCGAGCCCGGTTACCAGCGGCGTTGGCGGGGGACACCGGTCTACCGTCGCCGCCGAGAACCAGGACTTCGGCCAGCCCGGGGGGTTTGAGCTGATCGAACCCCAACGCGGTGCGGTCGATCAGGTCTGACCAGGCCAGCAGGCTGATCGTGACGGTATCGGTGATCCGCGGTTGCACGGCCAGGGGGTATGTCTGCGGGCCTTGGTCCTTGCTCGGGTTCAGTTCGCGGATCTGCGGGCCATCGCCGAGGTCGACGGCGACCATTGTTGGCTGAGCGGGTAACGACATTCCGCTGGTGGTCAGCCGCAGTCCAGTCACTTCAGTGGGGTGCGGCAGGGCAAGGGTGAGGGTGGGCGGGGTTTTGTGCTGGACCACTCGTTGCGGTGCGGTCCATGAGGTAGCCGGGTCGCCATCGGCAGCCGCATAG
>JAIENC010000171.1 GCA_019751635.1 Mycobacteriaceae bacterium | reverse complement strand
GTCCGGGTCTCCGCGTTGGGGTTGGGCTGCGCGGGCATGTCCAGCACACCAAGTTCCCGAACACCGGCGGCCGAAGCGGAGAGCATCGCCACGCTTGAAGCCGCCCTGGAGCAGGGGATAACGCTGCTCAATACCGGTGATTTCTATGGGATGGGGCATAACGAGACCATCATCGGCCATGCCCTACGTAACCGTTCCGACACCGCGTTTCTCAGCGTGAAGTTCGGCGCCCTTCGGGCACCTTCTGGGGAGTTTCTCGGCCTGGATTGCCGCCCTAAATCGGTAAAGAACTTCGCCGCCTACTCCTTGCAACGCTTGAGCGTCGAAGCCATCGACCTCTATCAGCCGGGGCGTCTGGACCCTGCGGTGCCCCTCGAGGAAACAGTGGGCGCGATAGCCGACTTGATCGGCGAGGGCAAGGTGCGTTTTCTTGGGCTTTCACAGGTAACTGCCGAGCAACTCCTTGCCGCGCATCGTATTCATCCCGTTACCGCACTAGAGATCGAATATTCACTAGCCAACCGTCGCGCTGAAGCTGAAATATTTACCACGGCAAGACAACTGGGTTGCGGAATAATCGCCTACAACGTTATCGCGCAGGGTTTGCTCACCGGTTCGATCGCCGGCGAATTGGCCACCAATGACCCGCGGCGCTATCTGCCTCGCTTTCGGGGCGCCAACCTCGCCACCAACCTAAGAACCGTCGCAAGCTTGCGGGAGATTGCCGCGGCGAGAAATGCCACACCCGCACAGCTAGCCATCGCGTGGGCACTCTCCCGTGGCGATGATGTGGTCCCGCTAGTTGGGATGAGTCAACGTCGCTATCTCGCCGAAAATCTTGCCGCCGTTGAGCTAAACCTCACCGACGACGAACGAGCCTTGCTTGAGGCAACATTTGCCCCCGGAGCGATCGTTGGCGAACGCACCAATACACCCCGCTGATGGATTCTGTGTTCATGCTCGTTTGCGAAGCAGAACCAGGGTCACGGCAAGGAAACTCCCATGCGGTCTATCTCTGCTCCGACCGCCTGGCGTAGCTCCTCGGCGGTCAGCTCAACACCAGTCGCTGCCCGCAGCAGAGGTTCAAACAGCCGCCAACCGAATTGCAGCGCTAGCACATTCGCAACCGCGAACCGCACACTGCTGTCACTGTCGTGGCGCGGCCGAGAGAGCTCAATCATCCGTTCCGCTCCGGGAAAACTGGTCTGCAGCTGTCCAGCCGGATAACCGTCAAGCAGGGTGCGAGCCATCACCTTCGTATGACGATCCACTGCCGGCCTTAGCTGTTCCAACGACGCACCGGACTGCACTAACTCAGTTGTGATCGCGGACAGGTAATTCAGCACCGCACCGACCAACTGCTGCTTAGCGCCAAAGTGCCGAAAGACTAGACCATGATTGACTTTTGCTCGCGCAGCAATATCCCGAATTGACGTTGCCGCCGGACCGCGTTCAGCAAATAAGTCGGCCGCAGAGGCCAGGATGGCCGCCACCACCGCCTCCCGCCCGACTGGCATTCCCGGGCTTTTGGTTGCCGAATCTGTATCCACAGAATGGAGTCTGTCACACGTAGTCATACGAATACGTGAGAAATAGCCCGAAAACGGGTCTGTCCGATCCCCTGCCCAGCACGGCCACCTCGACGACAGGCCCTCCTCGACAAGATGCGGGCCCCGTAACTACCGCAACGCAAAATTATGTTGACTTAAACGTAGTCAAATGTATACGATAGCAGCTGTACACAATTGCCTACCCATCCTAGATGGGACTCTCGGGAAAGCGGGCCGCAATGACCGTATGGACACCGGAAAGTCGGGGCGGTCAACGCCTCGCCGGAAAAGCCGCTTCGCCAATTCGGGAAGTAATATTCATCGACACCGAATGCACCGGGATGGCTCTTGACGCCGAAATCTGGGAATTTGCCGCTATTCGCCTACGCAGCGACGGATCACGGCATGAATTGCATATGTTTATCGCTCACGATACCGCCAAAGCTGACACCCTACCCGAACCGTTTCGCACCGATTACACAACACGCTGTCCTCAAAATATCGACGAACTGGTTTCCGCCGAAGCGGCGGCGGCGATAATTGCCGGATTTGTTGGCATCAATTCCGTTGTAGTAGGCGCGAAGCCAGCCTATGACAGCCAACGCCTAGCGACACTGTTTAGCCGCTACTGCAGACGCGCCCCCTCATGGCTCAACACCATGATTGACGTATGCGCCCTAGCCGCCGGCCGGCTGTGGGCAAGCAATCAGCATGTGGAGTTTCCACTTCATTCCGAACGGCTAGCCCACCAGCTCGGCATTTGTGCTAGCGATTTCGATCGGCATACCGCAATGGGGGACGTTGCGTTCGTAGAAGCAATATTCACCCGCTGCTTTCAGCTTGAAGACATGCCAGAAAGCGATCCTCTGAACGAATCCGCCGCCGCTTAAAGCGTCGAAGGTAAGCTCGTTAAATAATTTTTTCAGCAACAAATCTGGCTCATCGCAGATTGCCTGTCCACGCCATCCCGAAGCCCGCTTTAACCCGCCGGCACCTAGAGTTAACCGGCCCCGCCCGCCCCACCAGTGCCGCCCGCGCCACCCGCACCACCGATCTGACCCACGTTGGACTGTCCAGAGGAACCGGCACTACCAGGGTCACCGGACTGTGCCCCGTTGTTGCCGGCACCTCCCATACCTCCCGCGCCTCCGGTACCGCCCGCACCACCGGCCCTGGCGTTGCCACCATTGCCACCCGTGCCACCGACGCCTCCCAAGCCACCAACACCACCGGTAGCACCGGTCCCACCGAAGCCACCGGTGCCGCCGGCACCGCCGACGCCACCCACGCCACCAGTACCGGAGCTGTTGTTGAAGCCCACACCCCCGGTGCCACCCACGCCACCAGCGCCGCCACCACCCGACACACCGTTATTGCTACCGGTACCACCGACGCCGCCCGCGCCGCCAACGCCGCCGCTGCCTCCAGCACTTGCAGACAGGGAAGCGGTGCCCGCGGCACCAGAACCGCCGCCACCACCCACACCCCCGCCACCACCAGCACCACCGAC
>JAIENC010000005.1 GCA_019751635.1 Mycobacteriaceae bacterium | reverse complement strand
CAATGGACTCCACACCCGCGATAGACCGGTTCTCAACCTGATACTTCAGGCCTTGCGCAACCTTGCGTTCGTTGGCCAGGCTGCCTTGCTCAAACCAGAACCGGGTGATGTCGACCAGACCCGCTGGGTTAGCCGCTTGCCACCGGCAGATGGCACCAACAAATGTGCTCTGAATATCGAGCGGGTCAGCACCGACAGTCTTGGCCAGGATGTCTGTGGTCAGGACTTCGCACTCTTTGAGCAAATTCGGGTATTGCTGTTCTGATTTGTTGTTGCGTGGCACATCGCCTGAACCAGCTTTGACCGCGTTACCCGCAACCGACTGAGAGCATCCCGACAACATGGTCATGGCGGCCATCAGGATGGCCGCAACCGCAAGCACACGGTGTTGGCTCTTGCCCCGATTGTGTCGATAACTTCCAGGACGCATCGCGTGGATCATTTTGCGTTCGCAATCGACTGACGAGTCAGCTCTCGGGCCACATCGCACGGTGGCGGAAATGGTTTTTGACTGAAACTCACTGACCATTCGATAAAGTCATCCTGAAACTGAATCCCAATCTCGCATAACGAGTCACCCAACGTCGGTTCATTACCGACTGCGATGAAACCACCGTGCCCGTTAATGTTGATGTCCTCAACACTGTTACGCGACAACTCCTCAGTTTTACGTTCACGGCCAATCGGACTTCCCCGATACCAGGAAAAGGAAAAGTGCGGGCCGAGGATGCCGCCGCCGGCCAACCATTGGCAGCCCACGGAATTCTGCGCGGTACCAACCAATCCGGGCACTTTGGTCAGTTGCGTCACCGTTTGATCGCTAATACCACCGCATTGCGGGAAAAGCGGCCCATGATGGCCGTCGGTAGACGCTGGTGGGGATCCTGGCGTCGCAACCGGCTGGGAGCCCCCGGACCGAGAACACCCAGCGACCGCCAGGGTCAGGGTCGTCAACATCGATGCCGCCAAAGCTAAAGCTATTCCGTTGCGCCGCACTGCTACGCCTGCCTATCGCTGATCACAGATGCACTGTAGCCGCAGCCTCGCAAGTCAACCACTGACACGCCACCTGAACAGGCACGTCGCTACAGTTACCAGATGCTCCTGGCCCTGCTGCGCCAGTATGTCCGGCCTTATCGCGGCCTGGTCGCAGCGTTAATGGTGCTGCAGTTCATCAGCACACTGGCCTTGTTGTACCTTCCGACAGTCAACGCCGCGATCATCGATGACGGGATCACCCAAGGCGATGTCGCCACGATCGTCAAACTCGGCGGGGTGATGCTCGCGGTCACCAGCGTGCAGGCGCTGTGCGCGGTGGGGGCTATCTACTTCGGTTCGAGGACCGGGCTGGGTGTAGGGCGCGACCTGCGGTCCTCGATTTTTCATCACATCACCAGCTTTTCTGAGCAGGAGACCGCCCGGTTCGGCACCGCCTCATTGCTGACCCGTACCACCAGCGACGTCCGGCAGATCCAGTTCCTGGTGCAAATCAGTGCCACCGTCTTAGCCGCCGCACCCTTGATGTGTGTGGGCGGAACTGCCATGGCGCTGCGCCTTGACACCGGGTTATCGTGGCTGCTGCTCGTCAGCATTCCGGTATTAGCGGTGAGTAACTGCTGGATCGTCGCCCACCTGCTGCCGCTGTTTCGGCGCATGCAGAACCTGATCGACACCGTCAACCAGGTGATCCGCGAACAGCTCTGGGGCACTCGCGTGATCAGGGCGTTTACCCGGGAAAGCCTCGAACGTGACAGGTTCGCTCGAGCCAATGTCGCGCTGTCCGATATCACACTGACCGCAGCACAATGGCAGGCACTCATGCTGCCCCTGTCAACCTTGATCATCAATCTTTCCAGCGTCGCCTTGGTCTGGTTCGGCGGGCTGCGCATTGACCGCGGCCAGATGCAGGTCGGCGCACTCGTTGCCTTCTTGTCCTACTTCGCCCAGATTTTGGCGGCGGTGTTGCTGGCAACCACCATGCTTATGGTGCTGCCGCGCGCTTCGGTGTGCGCCCAACGGATCTGCGAGGTGCTGTCTACCCAGCCAACGGTGCGCAGTCCGGCGAATCCCACCTTCCCACTGCCCGCCCCACTGCCCGGCCGCCTTGGTGCAGTACAGCTGGTTGCCGCAACTTTTCGCTATCCCGGAGCAGATCGCTCTGTGCTGCAAAGCATTTCATTGACGGCCCGGCCTGGTACCAGCACCGCAGTGGTAGGCAGCACCGGGTCGGGCAAGTCAACACTGCTATCCCTGATCTGCCGGTTCTACGATGTCACCGACGGCGCCGTCCTCGTTGACGACATTGACGTGCGGGACTACGACCTCGAGCGATTGTGGTCAACTATCGGCCTCGTGCCGCAACGCGGCTATCTGTTTTCCGGCACCGTGGCGGATAACTTGCGCTACGGCGCGACCCCGCACCAGGTCATTACTGACGAACAGCTGTGGGAAGCGCTGCGAGTGGCCGCCGCCGACGAGTTCGTGCGCGCGCACCGGGAGGGGCTGCACATGCGCATCGCTCAGGGCGGCAACAACCTTTCCGGCGGGCAGCGCCAACGACTAGCGATCGCCCGGACAGTGATCCGCCAACCAACCATCTATCTGTTTGACGATTCGTTCTCCGCGCTAGACGTGCACACCGAAGCCAGAGTTCGCACCGCACTGCGAGAAAGCTGCGCAGAAGCAACCATGCTCATAGTCACGCAACGGATTTCGACCGCCGTCCAAGCAGACCGGATCGCGGTACTCGACGACGGAAAAATTATCGGCCTAGGCACCCACGAGTCATTGCTGGCCGACTGCCCGATCTACACACAGTTCGCCCGCTCCCAGTCATGGGGACCCGGCCGCACCGGGGATCGGGCCGACCTGCGCTGGTCGGCCCCGTGAGCAGACCGATCCGCGGCGTCGTCCAAGCCCCCACTCAACGGCCCCACCATTTCACGGCAGCGGCCGCCCGGCTGATGAAGCAGCTCGCTCCCCAACGTGTTTTGGTGATCGTGGT
>JAIENC010000313.1 GCA_019751635.1 Mycobacteriaceae bacterium | reverse complement strand
GCCCACCTGTTCAGCCTGTGCAGCGGTGGCGGCAAGCCAGTCACGATAGGGCACAGTGGCCGATAGCATGGCCGTTGCCGCTGGCCCTGCCCACAGACCGCTGGTCAATTCCGAGATGACCTCGGAGTAGCCCAACGCTGCCGAACTTAACTCGCCCGCTAGTGCGTCCCAGGCCGTCGCGGCAGCCATCATCGGCCCCGATCCCGGGCCGGCATAGAGGCGAGCGGAGTTGACCTCCGGGGGCAATGCCCCGAAATCAAACACCGCCACTCCCATGATCATCCGAAATGCCGTGACAATTGCGACCCCAACCGGAACCGGCATGTGGTCGCAACATGGTCACAGACGAATAATAAGTTGCTTGGCCCCATCGGAAAAATTTTCGAAGAAGATTAACTTACCGAAATCTGCAGGGTGATCAGCAAATTTGATTTATCGTCTTGAGATGTGACGCAAAACACGCATAAGTTGCCGTTTAATTTTTACCCTGTGTCAATCTAGGCTACGGGTTAACGACAACCGCGAATCAATATATTCACATTTCGAAAATTTTGTTCACTTTAAATATAACTTTTGTTCATATGTGGTTTGGTTTGATTCGCTTAGACGCCGACCGCACTGCGGGCTCAGCAGCAATCCCCGACATAGCTGAGCGCCGCTTCGGGGCAAGCGGCCACGCCATCGCGGATCACCGGTACGTCTTCGGGGCGAACCTCATACTCATCCAGGAGGGAGTAGCCAGAATCGTCAATAGGAAAAAGATTGGGATCAACGGCATAGCACTGAGCGTGTCCCGCACATCTCGATCGGTCGAGCCGAACCTTCATGCGGTTCTCCCTTACTGTGTGCAGGACGTCACGCCAATCGTGGGGTGCTTGAACAGGCCCCGAGGAAGGTTACCCGGAGGAAAGAGCCGATGAGCACCTATTCCGGACAGCCGACGAATTTCCATCTACCTCGGCTCGAATTTTCCGCACTACCGATGGCCACCGATCGTGGCACCGGGTGGAAAACCCTACGCGATGCCGGGCCGGTGGTGTTTATGAACGGCTGGTATTACTTGACTCGCCGCGCTGACGTGCTGACCGCGCTGCGCAACCCGACGGTCTTCTCGGCCAGGTTGGCACTCCAACCTCCCGGTAGTGCGCTGCCGCTGGTACCGCTTGGATTCGACCCGCCAGAACACACCCGGTATCGCAAAATCTTGCAGCCGTTCTTTAGCCCCAGTGCGCTAAGCGCAGCGTTGCCCGTACTCAAAGAGCATGCACAAAGCATGATTCACGCTCTGGCCGCCCAAGGCGGCTGTGATGGGATGGCCGATTTCGCGAATCTGTACCCCTTTCACGTTTTCCTCGCCCTCTACGGCCTGCCTCTGGCGCATCGCGATCAACTGATCGCCTGGAAAAACTCCATCATTGCGGCATCATCGCTGCCCTACCCCACTGATGCTGATCTTGCTCCCGGGCGCGAGCTATACAGCTACCTCTGCGAAGCGATCGATCACCGCCGACGAAACCCCGGCTCAGGCATACTGTCGCAGCTGCTCACCGCCGAGGACGGCCTGGAAATCATCGAAGTGCTGGGTATGACCCACCTGCTGCTGCTGGCGGGCCTCGACACCGTAACCGCCGCCATCGGTTTCTCCCTGTTGGAGCTAGCTCGCAGACCACAACTGCGCACTACGCTTCGCCGCAATCCTCAGCAAATCAGGGTATTCATCGAAGAGATCGTTCGGCTTGAGCCGTCAGCACCGGTAGCGCCCCGGGTTACCACCGAGGCCGTGACGATTGGCGGTATGACGCTGCCCGCCGGTTCGCCGGTACGGCTATGTATGGCCGCGATCAACCGTGACGGAAGCGACGCGATCTCCACCGATGAACTAGTTATGGATGGCAAAGTGCATAGGCACTGGGGATTCGGCGGTGGAGTGCACCGCTGTCTGGGTTCGCATTTGGCGCGGATGGAATTGACCGTAGTTGTCGATGCATGGCTGGAAAAGATTCCTGTATTCGACGTATCTGCCGAATACGTGCCCGAAATCGATTATCCAGCAAAGACATTCGCTCTCAAGACGTTGCCGCTGCACTACCCCCAAGGCTAGTGACGAGCCGCAACCGCACCGGGTTAGCGGCGCAGCTCAGTCATCGCTACCTGGACAAAGACACCGGTGTCTTCGGCCATCAACAAGCCACGGCCACGCGGTAGCGGGCCACCCTTCATCTTGCCGCGAATAAAGCCCTCATCGGGATCGGCATCCATCACCAGTAACGGTGCGTTCGCCTGATGCAGCGCCCGCAGCATCGGATCACTGCCCGCTGATGACCAGCCACCAAACGTGCGGCTGACGATCACATGGAAGCCCACATCGGCTGCTCTGATCACCCACGCAGCAGCCTTGTGTAACGGCGAATCAAAGCCCGGTGGTAGCTGTTGAATATCGTCGATAATCAAAAAGATATCCGGGCCACTCCACCACGACCGTGACAGCAGCTGTTCGGCAGACAAACCGGGTGGCGGCTCACGGCGAGCCAAAACCTCTGATAGCTCATTCATCATGGCGGTGACGCCGTCGAGGTTATAGGCGAATTTCTCCACATAATCCGAGCCCAGCACCGTCAACAGTTGACGCCGCGGGTCCACCAGCCAAACCTGCGCGGACGGCCGTGCGGCCGGCGGCGCGGAACTGGCTCCGGGCGCATAAAGTCGCCCGATCTCCGCCATGATGGTGGCCAGCGTAGTGGTACGTCCACATTCGCGCCGACCAGTCACCATCAAGTGCGCGTTGTCACGGAAATTCAGATACACCGGTTGCAGATCCAACTCCGAAATTGCCCAAGCAATTCCGCCGGAACCACCACCTTGACGTGGATCGGCGGCTGCAAGTGCGCGCAGCTGCTGCAGGTCGAACTGCGGAGGCAGCTTGCGTACCGGCCGGGCTCGACCCTTCGCGACCCGAGCGACG
>JAIENC010000312.1 GCA_019751635.1 Mycobacteriaceae bacterium | reverse complement strand
GACCAACGCCAGAATGGCTAACGCCGTGTGCACCGCGGTTTCGGCGGTCACTTGTCCGAATAGTTTTTCGCCTAGGCGGGCTAGACCAGTCGACAAGGACTCATACTGGGGTTCGAATGAGTCCCCCGCCGACGCGGGAACCAGCACCAAAGTGGCGCCATCTTCCACACCAAGCTCGTCGAGAGTTTTGCTGACATCAAGCCGCACACCATGAGCTTTATGGAGTTCATATTCCACACCTGATTCGAGTCCATGGAAACCGCGACGTTTAAGCTCTGCGTGAAACAACTCAATAATGTCATCGACAAATACTTCGATAGGCACCGCCGCCGGATACACTTGGGAAAGCAAATGCGAACCGTAGACAACGGCGACCGTACAACGCGCCGGAAATGCTACTTTTGTCATTAAATGATCATTTCGGTGGCCTTCGTCGGGGCCGTTAGCGTGGCTTGTCAGCATCCGGAATGTACTTGTCGGCTAATGCCGCGGTAATTTCAAATAGTCGCAGTCTGGTTTTTTTCTTTAGTTCGTGCCGCGTATCGATTATCCCGCCCTTAGCCAGATGTGGATCGTAGGGCATGAACTCAACGCTAGCCCCGGCCCGCCCAAAACGTTCAGTAAGATATGTACGCGTATCGGAATTATAGTTATTTCGACTGTCATTGAGAATGACCATGCTGCGGGATACTGCTTCGTGATATCCCATTGAACGTAGCAAGTCGATCGCCCGCATCACCGGTAATGAAGTGTCCGCGGTTAACCCGGACACGAAAACCAAGGTGTCGCAGGCATCGAAGACGGATTTCATTACCGGGTGTTCAAGATCATCAGAGGTGTCTACAACGATGATGTTGTGCGTACGCCGTAGCCGCGACAACGCCCCGGTAAACATTGCCGGCAGCAGCGGTCGTGGCTGGTCCGAAGCCCGGTTTCCAGCGAGGACGTCCAAGCCAACGCTGTTCTGCCCCAAGTGTTCCCGGATATCGGCATAACCATGCACGTCCGCGTCATTCAGCACAGCAGCGTAGTCGCCGGGTGGGGACTCATCGATACGGCCAGCCAGGGTTCCAAAACCGGGCGCGGCATCGATGGCGACCGCATTCTCGGGCCGACATTCGCGAAACACTCCGCCAAGACAGGCGGCTAGGGTCGTTTTCCCGACACCACCCTTGCCCGAGACTATACCGATGACGTATTGCTTACGGATATGCCGACGTATCCGCTCTTTCAATTCTCGGTAATGCCTTTCGGCTGGAGATTCGCCAAAATTGATCGTTTGAAACGAGACGGTATGCATAAATTTGCGCCAACCCGTTCCGGGTGGAATTTTACGTGGCGCTACCATATCAGATATCCGCAATGTTCCAGAAACTTGATCTACGTGTTCCACGCGGGCGGTAGACGATTCGTGCTGAACCTTGCCCGCTGTTTCCGCTGAATTAGCTGGAGCATTCCATAAATCTGTCACGATTTCGATGCTAACATGTCTTTGAAATCTCTGCTTATACGGCTTTTCGGTAAGAAAACCATTCACGATCAGCGGGCAGCCGACGCATCATATTATTTATCGCCGAACCGATCACGCTCGACGTCGCCGGGGCGATAATCATCCATTTCTTGCCCGAAGAAAAAACGCGCTCGGCGAGCAACCGGCCCGCCGCGGTGTCAATGATTGTGACAGAGCTTTGCTCGACGTGTGTGCGCGTCGGCCGGCCCGTTTCGATTCCGGACTGGATCGCCACCAACGAGGCCTGCGCTGACACTTCTGGATCAGCGGCCAACAGCAACGTGCGCAATTGGTCAGCATCGAGGTCTTGCTTGGCTAAGAAGGTGTGCAACGCGGATTGGCTTGTTGCGGCGCTAAGCATCGCCTCTGCGTCTATGGTCACTGGGCGCAACACGGCAGGGGTATTGATGCCACATAATCTGTCGATTTGGGCGGCTACCAATGTGGTCGCCTGCGCTTCGGAGGTGGCGGTGCCCGCGCCGCTGAGCCGGATCAGATCGGCCGATCGCTCTAGCGTCACCCACCAGTGCGCGAACCTGGCCAGCAGCACTCGAGCGGGTTCGCCGACCTCGGCTGGGCGAATCTGCAGGAAGAGCGCGAGGTCCCGTCGGGACAGCACGGTCAGCCATTCGCGCACCGCATCGTCGACAGCGTCGGAGTCGTCGATAACACCGGCGGACCGCAGACCCGCCGTCACTGGATGTTCTAACGCCAAGTGCTTAGACTCCACACTCGGCAAATGTGGCCTCAGCCCAAGCTCAGGCGCCACAACTTCGATGCCGGTGAGCACCTGGAGTACCCATAAGCCATCTACTGTCGTGGTCAGCATCGCCTATCCCCACCTCATCGGGGGCGCACATGTTTCGTGCGCCCCCGCTTGGCACTGTTTTTGCTAGCTAAACAAGGCACCCATCTGCATGTCGGTTGCCATCGCACTTTCATCAACACTGTTCACGGTATGGCCGTGCAAACTTACGGTCTGGATCAAGTCTTCTAGCCCGTGCAGCATCTGCTGTTGCGCATCGAAGAAGGCCATTGCACCGTGACCCTGGAAGAAGTCGGCCAGCGACTGAGTGAGATTGAGGACATCACCGTGGATCTCCGTGAGCTGCGCTGCCTGTGCCCCGACTTCGCTGGCGAAACCGGTGACAGCGGCATGGTTGTACACAATGTGATCTGCCATGTCTGTGAATTCCTTACTCGAATTAAGGCTGGTAGAGGGATGGGCTGGAGTTAGGCGGGCTGGCTGCCGGCGCCAAAAAGGCCGGTCAGACTGTGCGCCGCATCAGCTTCGTGATTTTCCATCAGCGCGGCGGCCTGCCCCAGCCCGTGCGCCAGCCGTTGCCCGCCCGACATGATCTGCTGCAGATCGTGGTGAATCTGGCCGGCCGTGTTGAG
>JAIENC010000082.1 GCA_019751635.1 Mycobacteriaceae bacterium | reverse complement strand
CACTACCGCATCCGCTCACTCCTACACAGCGGCTGCCTACACGCACTCATCAATGCACTCTGAATTACGAAGAGCCGCTTTGCTCATGGCCATGAAGGGCTGGGCGTGGCGCTCTTGCGCATACTTCAGCATTCGTTAGCGAACTAAGGTAACGACATGCTACCCACCGATTCCGGTCAACACATGCTGAAGTATTGCGGCGGGCAGCCTCCGGCAGTCAAACCGGGCGCAACATCAGCTCGGTTCATTAAGATCTCATGCAGTCAAGCGGTCGCTTGGGCTCCTGCCTGACTGGACGGCGACGCATCCGCACGTTATTCGCCGCGATAGCGACTAAAAAGTGATATTCAATACCCTGTTTCGCGTGAGGGTGGTTCGAAACTGCGGGATATAATCGTTTAGTCGTTGGAGCAATTGGTCGGGTAGATATTAGCTCAGGAGCAAGTTATTCGTGTTTCCTAAGAGCTTTTACATAGATACCCCGATCATCGATGCAGAGCAAACGGTTCTGGAGAAGACTGAAGCTGCACTTGGCGGTGGTAGGCCGCCAACCGGCGGTGAGCAATACCAGGCCGTAACGGTGGAGCTTCGTAAGGTCGCCACTGATATGGATGGCGCGTGCACCACGGCTACCTCGTGGCAGGGATTAGCAGGTGCGGCTTTTGCCCTAGAGATGCAGGCCTATTCCAGTCTTGTGACCCAAATGGCAACGGCTCATGTGGTCGCCGCGCAATGTCTAGACGTGCAGGCCGTCGCAGTCTTGGACGCGCGGAACGGATTGGAAGAAATCGCCTGCCAGCTTGTGATGCGACAGATAGAAGCCCACAACGCTGCTTTGCTGGGAAATCTCCCCGCTTCCTTGGAAATTCAGCAAGCTGCGGTAGACGAGGCGGAGTTCCGGCGTAAGGCGATCCTTACCAAACTTGCGGATATCACCGCTAACCGTGCTGCTCAAATGAATCGTTTGGGTGTGAGCATGGCCCGCTCGGCGAAGATGCTGAGCAGTACAACTGTGGATTCTTTAGCCGACAGCGCTGTGACGATCGAGACCGCAGTGTTAATGAGCTTGGCATCGGCGGTCAGCAACTGCTCCGCTACCTTAACTGGACTACTGTATGGCGGTCCATGGATCGTGACCGAGCTCCGGTTGACACACGGAAATAGTGTCACCCAAGGCTTCAACGCGGCGGTGGCGATCTTTGAGGAAACCCGTGACGCGGTACTCGCGGTGGCTTTAGAAAAGGTCGATGCGCGGGCCGCGAGTTTGTCTGAGGCTGTCGAGGCCTATGCGGAGTGTGACGAAGTTTGCGGCTCGGAGCTCGGTGGTTCTCTCTAAGAGCCGCAATCTATTTGGTGTTGCTCTGGCTAACATCTGTGTGACCAGAACCGATCTTGGTTTGAGTCTTCAGTCCTCCGGATTGTAGCCGAGGTTGGGGCCGAGCCAGCGTTCGGCTTCGGGCAGGGTCCAGCCCTTCCGCTTGGCGTAGTCGGCGACCTGGTCCTGGGCCATCCGACCGACCACGAAGTACTGCGACTGCGGGTGTGAGAAATACCAGCCACTGACCGCAGCACCAGGCCACATCGCCATCGACTCAGTCAGTTCGATTCCGGTCCGCTCTTGCACATCCATCAACGTCCACAGCGTTGCTTTCTCGGTGTGCTCCGGGCAGGCCGGGTAGCCGGGTGCCGGGCGGATTCCGGAATACTTCTCACCGATCAGGGCTTCGTTATCCAACTGCTCGTCTGGTTGGTATCCCCAGAACTCCTTGCGGACCCGTTGATGCATGCGTTCGGCGAACGCCTCGGCGAGCCGATCGGCGATTGATTCCAGCAGGATCGCGTTGTAGTCATCGTTGGCTGCCTTGAACTCGATGATCTTATCCTGGCTACCGAGCCCGGTAGTGACGGCGAAGGCGCCGATGTAGTCAGCCAGACCGGTCTCCTTGGGGGCGATGTAATCGCCCAAGGACCGATTTGGGATACCGGCCCGGTGCTCGCCCTGCTGGCGCAGGTTGTGCAACGTGGTCAGCACCTCGCTGCGAGTCTCGTCGGTGTAAACCTCGACATCGTCACCGACCGCGTTGGCCGGGAAGAACCCGATCACCCCGTTGGCGGTCAGCCACTTCTGCTTGATCAGGGCGTCGAGCATCTGCTGGGCGTCGTCGTACAGCTTGCGGGCGGTCTCCCCGGTGGCTGGGTTGTTGAGGATATCAGGGAAGCGGCCTTTCATCTCCCAGGCGTTGAAGAACGGCTGCCAGTCGATGTATTCGCGTAGCTCGGCGAGGTCATAGTGGCGAAACTCCCGCACGCCCAGGCCTTGAGCGGGGACCGGCGGGGTGTAGCCGTCCCAGTCGATCGGCGTCCGGTTTGCGCGGGCCTTCTGGAGCGTCAGCATCGGCCGCTCGTTTTTCTGCGCATGCCGTTCGCGCAGCGATGCGTAATCCTTTTCGGTGGCTTCCAGCAGGGCCGGCCGCTGCTTGTCGTCGAGCAGTGCGGCGGCGACCGGCACCGATCGGGACGCGTCCTTAACCCAGACCACTGGACCGCTGCGCCGCGGTGCCACCTTGACGGCCGTGTGGGCGCGCGAGGTGGTTGCCCCACCTATGAGTAGCGGGATCTGCAACCCTTGCCGCTCCATCTCCACGGCGAAGTTGACCATCTCATCTAAGGACGGAGTAATCAGGCCGGACAACCCAATGATGTCGGCATCGTATTCTCTGGCCGCCGCCAGGATCTTTTCGGCAGGCACCATCACCCCGAGATCGATCACTTCGAAGTTGTTGCACTGCAAGACGACTCCGACGATGTTTTTGCCGATGTCGTGGACGTCGCCCTTCACCGTCGCCATGATGATTGT
>JAIENC010000288.1 GCA_019751635.1 Mycobacteriaceae bacterium | reverse complement strand
TTCCGGTGATGACCACTAACCGCGTTGCGGCCGTCATCGCGCCCGCCGTACTCGATTGGCCAGCGAGCTCGCCAGCACAATCGCCAGGATCAATCCGGTGAAGGCCAATGCCATGGTGCGGGCCCGGTGATCCGGCGGCAGCGGCGGTGGCGTCGGATGTAACACCCGGCTTTGCGCGCCCGGTGCCACCCGATCTCCTAGCGGAACGTGAAAAGTCAACGCGGCCAATGGATCTACTACACCGTAACCAAGGCGATTGTCTACGCCGCGAGGCGGATTGTGCGCTGTCTGCAGGATTCGGTTGATTACCTGATGGGCCGATAGCTCTGGGTATTTTGCCCGCACCAATGCGGCTATCCCGCTGACGTATGCGGCCGAGAAGCTGGTGCCCCAGAATGGCATGTTCTTCTCGCCCAAGCGAATTGGCGGGTAGGCGTTTGCTGGTCCACCGGTTTGCGGTGACAAACCCATGACTGCGACGCCTGGCGCCGCGGCCGCTACCCACGGACCAGCCAAACTCTTACCCAGCGGTGCGCCGGTGTTGTCCACTGCCCCCACTGATAACACATAGTCAGCGAACCAGGACGGTGACGAGATCGTTTTGACGTGATGCCAGTCCCTTGGGTCGGCGGCATCAAGCGGATCGAAGGACGGATTCTGGGCGCAGTCCTGCTCCCCCTCGTTGCCTGCCGCCGCGATAATGACCGCATCTTTCACGGTAGCGGCATACCAGACGGCGGCACCGATTTCGCTCTGATCCATTGAATCTGCTGCTGGCACACACGATGTCACGCTGACGTTGATCACCTTGGCGCCCATGTTGGCGGCGTGCACGATGGCACTCGCCAACGTCGCGAGGGTGCCGGCCTTTCTTCGGGCTTCATCACCAGGTGCCGGGCGGACCGGCTCGTAGGCCCGCGATGATTGGCGGATAGACAGAATCGTCGCGTGCGGAGCAACTCCGACAATGCCGTCGGGGGCTCCGGGCGGCGGGGGCGGCACCTCCGGATCCTCGGCGGAATCGGGTGTGGGATCGCCTGGACCGTTGGCTGGTTCATCCGCCGGTGGCGGCGGTGGCGGCGGCTTGGTTTCGGTGATCGTGACTGGTGTAGGTGTGGGCACCGCCGCGGGTGGCGGCGGCGCACCGGGCGGAGGTGGCGCCGAGTTGGTTGGCGGCGGCCCGGGCGGCGGCGGGAAAGCTGGGGCCTTCGGCATGGGTGCCGGCATCGGCGTGCCTTGTGGTGCCGCGCCGATCACTGAAGCCACGATGGTGCCGTGTGCATCGCAATCCATCAGACCATCACCGCCGGTGATGTAGTCACCACCAGCGATAACCGGTAACCGAGCGCTGGGGTTGACGCCCGTGTCGATGACTGCGACCACTACCCCATTACCAGTGGAGTACTCCCAGGCCTTGCTGATGTTGAGCATCGCAAAACCCGGTGCCAGGACAGCAACGTTGGGATCGGCGACGGTGATGGTCCGTGCGCATACGTTACTTTGCCGCATCGGCTGATCTGGGCCCGGCTTGCCGTCCGCTGGAACTCGATGCGGATCGATGCTTGGCGGCTGAATTGCTTGCGCTGCAGGCATATTCGCAGAAATCGCGGTGAGAAGAATGACGAGTAGGGTGACCAGGATCCGCTTCGGCGCAGTCATCGCATACGCACCCAGGTGAATAATCCGCCAATCCAGGCCGCTAACGGTAGAGCCGCCACAATTGCCATGATTTCAAGCCATTCGGCGGCCATCCGCACCAACGGGGTAAATCGGGTGATCGGTACCAGCAGCGCAACCAGTAACCCTGCAGCACCAAAGCCAGCCAACGCCAGCGCACCCCACAGCACCGGGCCGCCGGATGCCGCGGGCGCGTGCAAGACGTATTTGACGACTCCGACGCAGACCGCGGCCGCAGCGCCGCACACGAGTGCGACGGCTTGACGCTTGTCCGCGAACGCCCGGCCGCGGCTCAGGAAGATCAGCCCAAACAGGCTGGCCAGCACGGCGGCAGCAAAACCGTGGCGCTGGCCCGGCAGCAAGCTAGCCCAGACCGCAACCGGTAACGCCAGTCCAGCACCCACACATATTCCGGTCAGGACGCCGTTGGCCCGCACTGCCGCGGCAGCAATCTGCGCCCCAGCTGGAGTGGAATCCGAGCTGGCTTCCTGGTCAGTGTCGTCGTGCACGGGCTCCACAGCATCGACCGGTAGACCTGTGCTGCGCCGAAATAGGTCGCGTCCCGTGATCGAACCGAAGTGGGGCGGCCGGATCCGGGCCACCCACAAGGCGATCGTCGGCGCCAAGGTCAACAGAAACAGCAAGGCCACCAAGGTGCACATGCCCAGCCATTGAGCCGGTACCGGCCGCCACATTCGGGCCATGGCGACCGCACCACCCAGCCCACACAGCGTCACTCCGGTTGCCGCCGCAGCACGATGGCGACCCGTCAGCGATACCAGACCGCAGGCCAGCACCACTAGGGCTAAAGCCGCAATAAATAGATGCGGCGCCCCAAGCCGGCCGGGAGCCCCGGCCGCGACACTGACCGCGAGCAGTGGCGCCGCAAGCCAGCCAAAGCCATCAACCATGTCCCCGCGGTGCGGCCACCAACGCCACACCATGGCCGATCCGGCTACCGCTGTCAGGCCGGCGGCACCGGTCACCAGGCTGGCGGTCAGACCGTCGCTGACTTCACGGTTGCGCAGCGCCAAGCCCAGTATCGCGGGCTCGTCAGGCGGTTTGCCGGTGTAAGTCGAGTGATAGATCGGATCGCGGCGCATGGTGATGCGCTCAACTGTAAACACCGGGAACTCGGAAACTTCGTTGTAATACCCGGTGTGG
>JAIENC010000290.1 GCA_019751635.1 Mycobacteriaceae bacterium | reverse complement strand
CAATCAACAACGGCGCCGCACGCCTACGTAATTGAACCAAACAATACCGCCCAATTACTTCAGGCGCGCCGCACTAGACCCAGACGAGGCCGCTTATTGGGGCTGTTCCGCCGAAGAGCGGACCAAGAGTCATCCCTACGCGAACGCGAGTTTCGCCGGGACCAAAGCACACTTCGACGCAACCTCCGATGCGTCCGACAGGATAAGGTTCATTCAAGGGGCTATCCCGCCAACCATGACAGATGAAGTACTTGCCAGCATAGCTGTACGTGGAGAGATTAGTTTCCTACATATAGATATGAACAATTCTGCTCCGGAAGTCTATGCGCTCGAGAGACTTTATCCAATGCTATCTATCGGCGGTATAGTCCTGCTGGATGACTACGCTTTTATTGGTTACGAGTATCAAAATCAACAGATAAATAAACTCTGCGATTCCCTAGGAATTGAATCACCCATCGCGCTCCCGTCCGGGCAAGGATTGTTAATCCGTACTACATAATTTCGAGCTGATGCCAAGCCACTCAAAGCCTGCCAGAGGCTTGGCGCTTCGGACTAGAAACTGGCCGTAACGAACCCGCCGGCAGGTCCTTACAGCTCGCCGGAGTCGATCGCTTCCTTGACTTCCTGGGCGTGAGCTACCTGCTCGGGGGTGTAGCCGATGAACAGCGCAGCAACGCCGACCAAGACCGCTACCCCAGCCACCCAGAACAAGCCATAGGTGTAGCCATGGTCGAGTGCCCGCAGCTGGGCGTTGTTCATGAACTTCACCGGGCCAGTGGTACCGCCGAGGTAGAGCGTGCGCGAGGTAATCACGGCCTGGATGACCGATAACACCAGCGGGCCGCCGAGGCTCTGCAGCATCATGGCAATTGCCGACACTGGGCCGATCTTGTCGATACCGACTCCAGCAATCGCCGAGAGGGTGAGCGGGACAACCACCATGCCAATGCCGATCCCGCCAACCACCACGGGGATCACCAGATTCGGAAAATAGGGGATGCCACGGTAGAGCGTGGAGCCATACAGCATTGCCCCCAACACCAGGATCCCGCCGCCGATGGTTAGTACTCGCGGCGAAAACCACGACACCAGCTGCGAGGACACCCCTAAGCCGATGCCCATCGCGATTACGAACGGGATGAAACCGATGCCGGCACGCAGCGCGCTGTAGCCCATGATGTCTTGGACGTAGAGGCCGATGCAGACCGTCAGGCTAAATAGCACGCCACCAGCCAGGAAAATCGAGCAGAAGGTCACCAACCGATTGCGGTCGAGGAATAAGTTGAACGGCACAACGGGGTTCTCCGCGCTGCGCTCCACCACAGCAAAAGCAAGAAATGCCGCTACTGCCACCAAACCTGACCCGAGGGTGGCCACCGAAACCCAGCCCTGCTCAGGGCCGATCGAGAAGGCAAACACCGCAGCAGTGCAACCCAGAGTGGCTAGTAACGCCCCGGCAGCATCAAGCTTCATCCGCTCCCGATAGGTCTCCTGAAGCGCGGTGCGGGCCAAGTGCAGCATCAACAACCCGATCGGCACGTTCACCAAAAACGCTAGCCGCCATGATAATTCGGTCAGCGCGCCACCTACCACGAGCCCCATCACCGAACCCACAGCGGTCATCGAGGCAAATACCGCAGTAGCGGCATTACGGGCTGGCCCCTTAGGAAATGTGGTCGCCACGAGGGCCAGGCCGGTTGGTGAGGCGATGGCCGAGCCGATGCCCTGCAACAGCCGAGCGGTAACCAACGTCGTCGAATCCCACGCGGCCGCACACAGAATCGACGAAATGGTGAACAGCGCGACCCCAACGATAAAGGTGCGTTTACGGCCGATGGTGTCACCGAGCCGGCCGCCCAGCAGCATAAGCCCACCGAACGTGAGCACGTAGGCCGTAATCACCCAGCTGCGGCCAGCGTCGGAGAGGCTCAACTCATTTTGAATCTTAGGAAGTGCCACGATGGCAACGGTGCTGTCCATAGTCGCCAGTAGCTGCATGCCGCCGATCGCGATAGCCGCGGCAACGTAGCGCCAAGACGGCAGCCAAGTCGGGTAGTACCTGCTCACACGCTCCGCCGCCGTCTCGGTCAAGCGCGCCGGGCCCAGGGGAACCGCTCGGTCCGGACGCCCGGTGGCCCACCTCGCCACTGGCCGCTCTGAATCGTTGAGAGCCGTCATAGGGGGCTACCCTACAGTAATATTAAGAAAAGTTTAAGCGCCGAACGCCGCGACCGCCCCGATAACGACGGTCGCAGGGGGTTTGATCCCGTCAACACGAACCTTTTCCGGTGCATCAGCGAGCGTGGCCCGCAACGTCCGCTCGTTGGCCGTCGTTCCTTGCTGAACAATCAATACCGGCGTTTCCGCAGGTCGACCACCTTTTATCAGAGCTTCGGTAAAAAATTCAAGACGCTGGACCGCCATCAATATAACGATGGTGCCTCTCATCGTCGCCAATGCGTCCCAATTCACTAACGATTCCGGGTGCCCCGGCGGAAGATGCCCGCTGACCACCACGAATTCATGGCAAACCGCCCGGTGCGTGACCGGAACGCCGGCCGCCGCGGGAGCAGCTATGGCACTGGTCACACCTGGCACCACCGTTACCGGAATGCCGGCCTCGACGCACGCCTCGACCTCTTCATAGCCGCGCGCAAAGACAAATGGGTCTCCCCCTTTGAGGCGTACCACGAAGCGACCGGCTTTCGCACGCTCAATCAGGACCGCGTTGATCGCGTCCTGGGCCATGGCTCGACCGTAAGGAATCTTGGCGGCATCGATCACTTCGACGTGTGGCGATAGCTCGGCAAGGAGTTGGGCTGGCGCCAGCCGAT
>JAIENC010000116.1 GCA_019751635.1 Mycobacteriaceae bacterium | reverse complement strand
ATCCAGGAAGAGTTCTTCCACACCTTCAACACGCTCCACAACGCCAACAAGCAAATCGTCATCTCCTCCGACCGTCCGCCCAAACAGCTGGCCACCCTCGAGGATCGACTCAGAACCCGATTCGAATGGGGGCTGATTACCGATGTCCAACCCCCGGAACTGGAAACCCGCATCGCCATTCTGCGTAAGAAGGCGCAGATGGAGCGCCTAGCGGTGCCTGACGATGTACTCGAGCTGATCGCCAGCAGCATCGAACGCAACATCCGCGAGCTCGAGGGTGCGCTCATCCGGGTTACCGCATTTGCCTCGCTGAACAAGGCGCCTATCGACAAAGCACTGGCCGAAATCGTGCTTCGTGACCTAATCGCTGACGCCAGCACCATGCAGATCAGCGCGGCAACGATCATGGCTGCTACCGCGGAATACTTCGATACCAGCATCGAAGAGCTGCGCGGACCGGGCAAAACACGAGCATTAGCGCAGTCTCGACAGATCGCGATGTATCTGTGCCGCGAACTCACCGATCTCTCCCTGCCCAAGATCGGCCAGGCATTCGGCCGAGACCACACCACGGTCATGTACGCCCAACGCAAAATCCTGTCCGAGATGGCCGAGCGAAGAGAGATTTTTGATCACGTCAAAGAGCTCACCACTCGGATTCGCCAACGCTCTAAGCGCTGATCCGGCCAAAAAAACTTCCCCTCCTGAGTCACACCAGGCACACCTTGCGATGTGTGTGTGCCTGTGTACAAACTTCGTAAACCGCTCTGGCCCGTTGGGAATTGCGTGCATACCTCGCCTGGATCCCCAACGGCTTAACACCAAGCACACAGCCATCACCGCAATCATCCACAACCGGATCCGGCGTCTAGCAGCACTAAGACCCGTCCATCCCCAACATGCACACGCCTTAATACTGTTATTGAGATGTATTCAAGGTTTTCTCTTCAAAGAACACTCCTGTGGGCATCTCGTTGCACAAGCCCCGAACTCAGCGTGGACTCGGCTTGTCACCGGCTTGCGCTAGCTTTCAAGTTGGCGCCAGAAGCTCTAGGTTGTTCTTCGGCTACCGTTGCGGAAGCCGAGCGCTAGCGGGGGGAGCTAGTCACAGACTCGTTATTTAGGTGAAGGGACGCAATGGACGCAGCGACGACAAAGGGTGGCCTCACCGATTTGAAGTTTCGTTTGGTCCGAGAACCTTTTGCCGATGCGGTGTCTTGGGTGGCGAAAAATCTGCCTTCCCGGCCCACGGTTCCGGTGCTTTCCGGGGTTCTATTGACCGGCTCGGATGACGGCCTGACAATCTCCGGATTCGACTATGAGGTTTCCGCCGAAGCACAGGTTGCTGCTGAAATAGCTTCTCCGGGAAGTATTTTGGTGTCCGGCAAATTATTGTCTGACATCACTCGGGCACTACCGAACAAACCTGTCGAGTTTGCTATGGATGGTAATCGGGTCGCATTGACCTGCGGAAATGCACGATTCTCGTTGCCGACAATGGCGGTTGAGGATTATCCGACGCTGCCTACCTTGCCGGAAGAGACCGGGACGTTGCCGGCGGAGCTGTTCGCCGAGGCGATCGGTCAGGTTGCTATTGCCGCGGGTCGTGACGACACACTGCCCATGCTGACCGGGATCCGAGTCGAAATCTCCGGTGAGAAGGTGGTTTTGGCCGCTACCGATAGATTCCGTCTGGCGGTTCGTGAGTTGACTTGGTCGACGTTGTCACCCGACATCGAAGCGGCGGTGCTCGTGCCGGCCAAAACGTTGGCTGAGGCCGCCAAAGCCAATACCGACGGTTCCGATGTTTGTTTGTCGTTAGGCGCGGGGATGGGCGTGGGCAAGGACGGGCTGCTCGGTATTAGCGGTAACGGCAAACGCAGTACCACGCGGCTTCTTGATGCAGAGTTTCCCAAATTCCGGCAACTGTTGCCGGCCGAACACACCGCGATGGCCACCATGAACGTGGCCGAGTTAACCGAAGCGATCAAGTTGGTGGCGTTGGTTGCGGATCGGGGTGCGCAGGTGCGTATGGAATTCGCCGACGGCATGCTGCGGCTCTTTGCCGGTGCTGATGATGTCGGCCGAGCCGAGGAGCACCTTCCCGTTGACTTTGTCGGCGAACCGTTGACCATTGCATTCAACCCGACATACCTGACTGATGGCTTGGGATCGTTGCGCTCTGAGCGGGTGTCGTTTGGTTTCACCACTCCGGGTAGACCGGCATTGCTGCGCCCGGCGTCGGACGACGCTGGTTCCGCGATCGACGCAGGGGATAAGGGTCCTTTCCCTGCGGTCCACACGGACTATGTCTATTTGTTGATGCCTGTCCGGTTGCCGGGCTGATCATTAGGACTTTCGGGTAAGTGTACGTCCGGCGTTTGGGACTGCGGGATTTTCGCTCCTGGGCTTACGCGGACATCGAATTGTCTGCTGGCCGGACGGTGTTTGTCGGTTCAAACGGCTTCGGTAAAACGAATCTGATTGAAGCGCTGTGGTATTCAACCACGTTAGGTTCGCACCGAGTGGGAACCGATATGCCACTGATTCGTACCGGTGCCGATCGTGCGGTGGTGTCGACGATTGTGGTCAATGACCGCAGGGAATGCGCGATCGACTTGGAGATCGCCGCAGGGCGAGCCAACAAAGCGCGGTTGAATAGATCACCGGTACGCAGCACGCGCGAGGTGGTTGGAGTATTGCGTGCGGTGTTGTTTGCACCTGAGGATTTGGCTTTGGTCCGGGGAGATCCTGCGGAACGACGCCGATGATGACGACCCGGCGCGGCGCCTTGTCGATGAGGCACAGCGCGGCGAGCATGT
>JAIENC010000294.1 GCA_019751635.1 Mycobacteriaceae bacterium | reverse complement strand
ATGCTGTGCAGGCGTGCGGTGCGTTGGGGTTGCCGCAGCTGGTCTTAGCTCGCCCCCCGTGGGATTGCCCTGCTGCAATCGTGGTGGAGTCTGACCTTGAGGCAGCGGAAACTGTTGCGCAGCAATCTTTTCAGCGGATTTTTCTGACCACGGGTAGGTCTGGCACCGCGGTTTTCGCCGACAGCGATGCATGGTTTTTGATCAGAGCGGTCACTGCGCCAGAGGTTGCTCAGCTGCCGCGTTATCACCATGTGGTGTTGTCCCGGGGGCCGTATCGGTATGTCGATGAGTATGACTTGCTGAGTCGGTACGACATTGATGTGTTGGTCACCAAGAACAGCGGCGGCGATATGACAAGGGCAAAGCTGGATGCTGCTGCCGCACTACGGATCCCGATAGTGATGGTGGCTCGGCCGCCGTTGCCGGTTGGAGTCCGGACGGCCCAAACCGTTGACGAGGCTGTCGAATGGGTACTAAGGCATTGCCGATAAACCGCCGGCGGCAAGCAGCTGTTGGCGCGGTCTTCCTACCGGCCTGCATTACGGGCCAGCTCGATGGCGTATTCATTGACAAAGGTGCCCGCTGGTGGATCGCCTTTGCCGCATGTTCCATCAGATTCACCGGGGCGTTTGATCCATAAGTAGGCGTCGGCGTGGGCGCCCCCGGTCGCTGTCGTAGGCAAAGCGCCTAAGGCTCGACCGCTGGGGTTGCACCAGTTAAGTTCGGAGTCCGGCGCGGGACCAAGACCGTTGCGTGACGTATCGATCACATAGTGCGAACTGTTGGTCAGTCCCGAGATTGCCTCGCCGTAGCCGATTTCGTCTGCGGTGGTGAAAAAGTTCGCGGTGTTGAGGCTAAACCCCCGAGCGCGGCCGATATCAACTTTACTGAGCCGGGCAGCCATATCGTCGGCACTATGCCAACGCAAGTGGCCGGCGTCGACGTATACGGCGGTAGCCGGATTCCTGGTGAACGTGTCAACGGCGTAGCGAATCAGGTCGAAACGTTCTTGGCGTTGATCGGCGGACAGGCAGTCGGCCATAGCCAGCGCATCAGGTTCGAGGATGACCGCCACTCGTGAACTACCTATATCGGCGGCGATGCCGTCAATCCATGCGCGGTATTGGTCGGCTGTCGCGAAGCCTCCCGCGGCAAAGCTGCCGCAGTCGCGGTGGGGGATCCCGTAGAGGGTCAGAACCGGGAGAGCGCCGGCAGCCTGTGCGTCGTGGGTGTATCTGGCGACGGTAGCCGCCGAAGACCCGGGGACGATCCAATACGCCTGCGGGGTGTTAGCGATGCTGGTTAATTGTGGACTCGGTGGATCAGCATGCTGCGCGGCACGCATCGCCGCCGAAGCGGGGTTTACATAGAAGGGCAGGCCGGCCAGAGGGTTCGCCTCATCGGTCAAACGCACCACTGGGGTGCTATGTACCGGGTCGGCCAACACAACCAGGCTGGCAGTGGCGGTAACTGTGAGTAACGAAGCGATCCATCGCAGGAGCGCACCAGCAGCGGAGAACATCACCTGAGGAAAATTAGTGCCCGGCAAGGCGCAGCACCAATTCGCGCTGGGCCTGATGCTGCATGGGAGCCAGACCAGGCCAGCTCAGAGGTGCTCTGGTTATCCCCGATAAGACGCGTCAGTGCCTGGTGCACAAGCGGCACGGCGAGACGCAAAAGATGGATGCCGCCGCATGGCCGCCTTGCGTTCCTCCCGACGCCGGTGTGCGCGGCGTTGCGCGGCAGCTAAAATCCGGTGCGAGTCCAGGTAAATCACCGATGCGAGTGATGCGGTAGACATGATTATTGGCTCCTCCCAATTCTTCTCACGCGGATCAACTCATTGGTGTCCGTGTCGGCGAGGACGGTACGCGTCGCCACCGACAAACAGGGGTTGATCGAATCCATCGCCGGCGGCAAATCGCTCCCGCATGACGATGCGCCTGGCGGAAGCGTGTTCTTGCTCAACCGTGCGTTCCACGTAATACGCTGCAATCCAGCAGGTGCTGCAGACTGCCAGGGATAGACCGAACTCCAGCGGCGAGCCAATGAGCAGCGCTACCAGCGCATAGCTGCCGGTGAGGATGGCGATGATGGTGGCGGTGGCGTGCGCAGTGGTGGCGCGTAACCCGCGAACCGGCACAGGGAAACCCGCGGTAGTCATCATGCTCCCTTCAGTTCGATTGCGGCGATCGAATAACTCCGGTAGGTCATAGCGGTACAACGTCAAACCGTGACGAATTCGTTTCCCCGCAGAGATAAGTCACATCGTGACCCGACACGCTAGGCAAATAAAGCTATTTCGCGATTTGCGCAGCTAAAATGCGGCGCTTGACTGAGCTAATGCGGTGAGAAGAGACCTCGGTTCGGCATGACAACGGGCTTGAATCCGTAGCGTGGTGCTGCACCAACACGGGGGTCACTGCCGGCGCCGGCCAGGCCAGGTGCGCCCGGTATCGCGGTGATCGGATCTTCTTCGGTGGGGACTGCCCAGCCGCTGCCTTCTGCGATGGTGCTGGCAGGTAACCCTGGTGTTGTGCTGGGCCAGCAGGCCGGCACTGATAGTCGACCTATCGAGGTCGCGTTACCGAACCCGGCTCGAAGCGGTGGTCCAGCGATTTTTGCTGGTGAATGGGCCAATGCGGCTGCCGGTGCTCGATCCGCTGCGGCTCCTTTAGCGGCAGCGGCGTCGGCAGCGGCAGTGGCGTCGGCAGCGGCATCGGCATCGGCGTCGGTCTTCGCTCCATTCTGTGCCCAATCAACGGCCAGGTTCGCAGTCCAGTCCGCCTCGACGGCTCTCATGTGATGAAAAACGTCG
>JAIENC010000198.1 GCA_019751635.1 Mycobacteriaceae bacterium | reverse complement strand
CCTGAGTGGCAGCCGGCCGCCGGCTGACAAAATCCGCCGCCGCACGCAGCAGGTGCTCACGATTCATCCAGACATCCTTCCGCGTTGCGTTCAGTCCTTTGACGGCTGCTCCTTGTGGTGGAGTCGGGGTGTCGAGGAAATTGCCCGTTGGCGGCTGCACCATGCCCGCCACCCCGGCGGGAATATCGTTGTCGTCAGCACCTGCACGCCCCGTCCAGCAGGAGGCCGGTAATCATGTCCGTGAAGTCGCGTGGGGCGGCTCGCCCAGTTCGGATGGACCAGCCGGCTCCGGCGATGAGGCAATAAAACGCTTCGGTCAGCCAGGTGGACGTCAAGTCGGGCCGAAACTCGCCGTCTCGTTGACCGCGCAGAAACAGTCCCTTGATTTCTGCGTCGATTTCAGCCCAGCCCTGCATCAAGTCGCCGCTGTCGAACTCCTGGCTGTGGGTGTAGAGGAGCGTGACATATCCGGACACCGGTTCGCAGGCCGCGACCAAGCGCTGCAGCGCCTGTGCGGCTGGTCCTTGGTTGGGCCGGGCATTGGCGAGCGCCTCGCGCATCTTGGACAGCGCGAGCTGCTGTAGTGCTTCTTCTAACGCGGCCCGCCCAGCGAAGTAGCGATGCAGGGTAGCGCGGCTTATCCCGATAGCTGCGGCGATCTCATCCTGAGTTGCTTCGGGTCGCCTACCCAGGAACGCGGCAGCGGCTCTCAAGAGGCGCTCGTGGTCTGTCGGCACCGAACGACTGTCTTCTATCGGCGACATCAAGGTCCAGCTGAGACGTTGTTATCTGCCATGTTTGACCTAACCTGGCTGTGGTCGATTGGGTACAGTCCTTCTCCGAGCTGTATTGCTCTGACGCGCGAATCTAGGTGCGTCCAGACGCTAGCGCGACACCCGGCTAAGTATAGGCATTTCAATTGATTTGCAAGCACATCGTTTTGTAGGCAATAAGTTGTCGTTGGTCAAGGGCGGGATCACGATGGGCCGCGTGATATCGAGATCGGCCCGGATCGCACAGAGATCGTCGGGCGCACGCGTAAGTGGTTGTGTGTCAACATGTTCTGTGAGCGCAAGGTGTTCACCGAGGCAACGCTGGCGGTCCCGGCTCGGGCGCGGATGACCACACGGGCCAAGTCGGAGATAGCCTTGGCAGTGCTGGAGCGCGATCGGTCGGTAGCGCGATCGCCGCCGCCTACGGTTGCTCCTGGAACACCTGCCACGACGCCGTCGCCGGGACCGCCGACCCGGTGCTCGACGCCGAGTACGAGCCGGTGCGGGTGCTGGGCATCGATGAAACCCGCAGGGGCAAAGTCAGATACGAGACATGCCAAGAAACGGGCATCCGAGTCTGGATCGATCGGTTCGACACCGGACTGGTCGACATCACCGGCACCGCGGCCTGTTGGTCCAAGGTCAACGGCCACTGAGCCAAACCCGTGCCGGACTTGCTGGGCGAACGCGGCCCGGCCTGGCGCGAGGCGATCACCCGCATGGCCAACGATATGTCGGTGACGTACGCCAAGGATCTGCGCGACGCGCTGCCGCATGCGCAGCTGATCGTGGACCGCTTCCACCTGGTCAAATGAGCCGACCACATGGTTGAGGCAATGCGTCGGCGCACCACCTGGGACTCGCGGGGCCGCCACGGCCCAAAGCCGAGCGGGAGTGGATCAACCGGCGCCGGCTGCGCGCCGCTCACAGAGACTCAACGCGCTTGCCTGGTCGCCGCGCTAGCGGCCGTGTTCCAGGTCGCCCTAGAACAAAAAGTTAGTGCAACGTCGCTCAAAAGGATTGCATTGATTGGCGCCTGAACCAATTGGATCACTGGCGAAACATCCGGATGCAGTAAGGGAAATCATAGCTAATATGACAACGCCAACGGCGCGCCTAAGTGCAGATCGTTTTCCGGGGGCTTCTCCTCATGTTTTCTCCTTCGGTTGTTCGGACTATAACCGCTTTTTGGGAACTATATCAGCAGCGGGTCACTGTAACCATAATTGTGCGAAAGAGAGCGCTAAGTGAATCGCCCAAAACGACAATCTGGCAAATGTCAGATAAAGTTTTCACATGGGACGTTAATGTGTCAGTTGGCGCGGCGTTGTTTACGTGTCACATGCAAACGCTCAGGCGCGAGTTGGGTGTGAGTTCGACCCTGGGAGTTTGTGCTCTTCCGCCGGGATGGTTTCTGGCTTGGAGTGAAAGAATTGCTGGACCATCGCCGAGCACCGTGGCGCTGCCCCGTCGAGCCCCCCGGGACAGTGGCTGCGTAGTAGGCGGGCTCGCCGGTGGTGTCGCGGGCCGGTGCCGCTGCGCACCCTGGTAGCCGTGGCCGGCCAGGGCTGGCGCATCGAAGAATGCCTTAAGCCGCCAAAGGCCTGGTTGGCTCGGACCAGCACGGTTTTCCGGCGCTGGCACTCCTGGCACCGCTGGACCAGCCTGGCCATGCTCGCCCACGCCTTCCTGCCCGTGGCCACCGCGGTCGAACGCCATACCACACCCACGCCGGCGGGCCTGACCACGTTGACCGTCAACGAATTCCGACGGCCCTTCGACGCCCTACCACTGACCAGCACCCGCACCATCACCAGGCCAGTGGCCTGGTCACGCTGGCGATGACAACAGCAATACCGAGCTCCAATGATCATGATTTACGGCTGCAGTATCAGGTTGCTCAGCAATCGCACGGGGATCCTTCGGGTGACAACGCGCGACAGATAAGGGGGCGGCGGTGTCACCCAACGGGACCGCTCAGTCAGGCGTTAGTCAGCCTTCCTTCTGAACTCGAAGC
>JAIENC010000075.1 GCA_019751635.1 Mycobacteriaceae bacterium | reverse complement strand
TCGGATTTGGCTGGATGCACACGCTAGGCACCGCCAACGTGGTGCGCAGTTGGATGTCACCACCGACCCTGCTCGCCTTGGGTACCGGGCAGGTCGGCATTCTGCTGCGGCTCGGCGATCACACCACCTCCGTATTGTCGTTGACCCGAGCTATTGGTGTGGTGATCATCGCGGTGATCGTGAGCTGGCTGCTCCTAGCTGTCTTCCGCGGCCGACTGCACCCGATCGGCGGTCTGGGCGTCGCCCTGGGCGCCACCGTGCTGCTATTTCCCGTCGTCCAGCCGTGGTACCTGCTGTGGGCCATCATACCCTTGGCCGCCTGGGCCACCCGGCTCCGTTTCCGCATCGCAGCCATTGCGATCTCCATCGTGGTCGGCGTCTTCGGCCCGACAGCCAATGGCGATCGATTCGCGCTGTTTCAGATTGTGGACGCAACACTGGCCAGTGCAACCATCGTGCTCATCCTGATCACAATCACCTACACCCGACTGCCCTGGCGACGATTAGCCAACGAAAGCCAGAACCTGCTGCGCGACGCTGCCCACGAGCCCGCGTTGTGACACAGCTACGCTAAATCCCCGTGAACTCGGCCGCCACAGTTCCTGTTCGGCTTCGCGGGGTCGGCAAGCAGTACGGGTCAGGCCCGTCTGCCTGCAGGGCAGTCGCGAACCTCGATCTCGATGTGCAACGCGCTGAGGTACTGGCCCTGCTCGGCCCGAATGGCGCCGGCAAAACAACAACCGTGGAGATGTGCGAGGGGTTTATCCGCCCCGACACCGGCACCATCGAGATACTCGGTTTAGACCCCATCGCCGACAATGCCCGACTGCGGGCACGGATTGGAGTCATGCTGCAAGGCGGCGGCGGCTATCCAGCAGCCCGTGCCGCAGAAATGCTCAACCTGGTAGCTGCCTATGCGGCAAACCCCCTCGATCCGACATGGTTGCTGACCACGTTGGGCCTCACCGACGTCGCCCGCACCACATACCGGCGACTTTCCGGCGGCCAACAGCAACGACTTGCGTTAGCATGCGCCCTGGTCAGCCGCCCAGAGCTGGTGTTTCTCGACGAACCCACCGCCGGCTTGGACGCCCATGCCCGTCTGGTGGTGTGGGAGTTGATCGACGCGCTACGCCGCGATGGCGTCACGATCGTGCTCACCACCCACCACCTCAAGGAGGCCGAAGAGCTGGCCGATCAGCTGGTCATCATCGACCATGGCGTGGTAGTGGCTCAAGGAACACCCGCCGAACTCATGCGCACCGGCGCCAAAGACGAATTGCGGTTCACCGCGCCACCAAAGCTTGCGCTGTCGCTGTTAACCTCCGCACTGCCGGAGGACTACACGGTCGTCGAGGTGACAGCCGGTGAGTATTTAGTCACCGGACCGATCGACCCACAGGTGTTGGCGACAGTCACTGCCTGGTGTGCGCAGATTGACGTTCTGGCCACCAACATGCGAGTGGAACAGCGCAACCTCGAGGATGTCTTCCTCGACCTCACAGGTAGGGAGTTGCGGTAGTGCCAACTCAGGAGAATCAACACCCCGAGCAACGCTTCCCACCGGGCACCTTTACCCCGGATCCACGGCCCAACACGGTGGCCCGGATGGTGGCCGCGCAGTCACGTCTCGAACTGACACTGTTGCTGCGCAACGGCGAACAGCTGTTACTGACGATGTTCATTCCAATCACCTTGTTGGTTGGCCTTACGCTGCTACCGCTGGGATCCTTCGGCCACAATCGGGCCGCTACCTTTGTTCCGGTCATCATGGCGCTGGCAGTGATCTCTACCGCCTTCACCGGCCAAGCGATCGCCGTCGCATTCGATCGCCGGTACGGTGCGCTCAAACGCCTGGGAGCCACCGCGCTGCCCGTGTGGGGCATCATCGCCGGTAAGTCGCTGGCGGTAGTCACGGTGGTGTTTTTGCAGGCGGTCATCGTGGGCGCGATCGGATTCGCGCTCGGATGGCGACCAAATTTTGCAGCGTTAGTGTTGGGCGCGGCAATCATCGCGTTAGGCACCGCCTGCCTGGCGGCTCTCGGCCTACTCTTAGGCGGTACCTTGCGCGCCGAAATCGTGCTGGCAGTCGCCAATCTGCTGTGGTTCGCCTTCGCCGGGTTCGGCGCGCTTACCGTAGAGCTCGATACCCAGACCACCATGGTGCCAACCGGGGTCAGCTGGGTCGCTCGTTTTACTCCATCGGGTGCGCTCACTCAAGCCCTCACCCAGGCCATGACCTTATCGGTGGACTGGTTGGGCATCGTCGTCCTCGCAGCGTGGGGCGTATTAGCCGGACTGGGCGCGCTGCGCTGGTTCCGCTTCACCTAGTCGGCCCGCCGCGACACTGCAACCACGCAGGCGACGCGCCGAGCCGCAACGATGTGGTTTCAGTTTCGCGAAACCACCACTACAGCTCCCCTACTACAAGACGTAGTTCTTACTGGCTTACCATCGGGCAATGCCCATCGGACGGTCACTGATGCAGTTGGTGGACATGCTGCCGGCACCAAGCATCCGCACCCAACGCATCATCGCCGCAATTGTTGTGCTCACCCAGGCCGGCATCGCGGTGACCGGCGCCATTGTCCGTGTCACCGCCTCCGGCCTGGGCTGCCCCACCTGGCCGCAGTGCTTTCCCGGTAGCTTCACCCCGGTATCGGTAGCAGAGGTACCACGCATTCACCAGGCCGTCGAGTTCGGCAACCGCATGGTCAGCCTTGCGGTTGTCATCACTGCAGCACTGGTAGTCCTGGCCGTCACCCGCG
>JAIENC010000031.1 GCA_019751635.1 Mycobacteriaceae bacterium | reverse complement strand
GAAGCGGCGGCCGCGACGACGGTTGCGGCCGCCGCTTCACCCTGCTCACTTGACAAAATGCTTCCCATATCAAGAGTTGAAGAGTGCCACCACATCACGCAGTCCAACGTGGCACCGAGTCCATTGATCAGGGCAACGAGTCGGCCGTTGCTGGACTGGTGGCTTGACTGACTGAGACACCGTATCGAGGCAGCGTGAAAGCGTCCAAGCAATACCGCACATCAGTCAGCATGCGTTGCTCGTCGTGATGCTCGAAACGAACGAAGTGACTCGCCCCGAAAGGCACCACCTCGGCCACCGACTCCAACGCCGCAACTCGCTGCTGGTCTTGCAGGGACAACCCATACAGCGAAAGCAGCCGACTCGCCGGCGGGCTTTGCGGCGCACTGCCGATTCGGTCGCCGTACATCACCCGCACGAATTCGTCGACCACTCCTGCCCCTTGCTGGGCGGCGATGAATCGATCTATCACCCCGGAGCCACCCGCCAGTCGTGGGTTGAGATCAAACAGGATGAAACCGTTCTCGGAGTAGGTGAAATCCGAATGAAAAAAGCCATTGCGCAGGCCCAGCTGACTGAACACCGTGCCGGCATGAACCAGCAGGTCGGCGTAGGTCGATGCTCGCACGTCCAGCTGTTCGGCCCAGCAGTAATCGATTCCGGTCGCGGTGATGATCTTGTGCCATCGCTGCACGCTGACGAAGTAGCACTGTCCTTCAAGAGCAAAGCCGTCAATACTGTAGGACTGCTGCAGGCCGTCCGCGTCGTAATCGAAGTACGCATCCTGGCAAAGCAACACCTCATTGAGGTCCCTACCGTCATCGCGCATCGTCGCCAGAGCCAACCAGACATCCTCTTTAGCGGCCCAGACTGGCGATGAGGTGAAATGTGGGGTCTTGATGACGACGTTGTGCACCGCAGGATCCAACTGATCCAGCTCGGCCTGACCCAACCCACCTTGCAAGGTAAAGAGAACCCCCGCAGGAGCTGGCAAACCCGCCGAACGCAAACACCGATCGATGGCATGCTTGTCTTCCCGCCAGCTTGCCGTTGCGGGGTCATTGGCAAATCGGGGTGCAAGCCTGATGGCCAGCTTGTCCGCAGTAGCTATGTCGTATTCGTAGGCATAGAGAACCGCATCCGGAGCCAGCTGTTCGAGCTCTGCCACGATGTCGTCCAGGCCGTCGGAGCCGTCCGGGCAATCAGTGCGATACTGCCGTACCTCGGGGTTGCTGGCGCAGAAATCGCGGATGACGGCCAGGATCGGTGGGCAGTCTTCGCCTTGATCTAATGAGCCGTCGGCTAGCCCAACAAAGGCGATGTCGTACTGGTTCAGTCTGCTGCGGGCATAATCGACCACCGGCGAGACGAAGGCTAGGCGTCTGTTTGCGTTCGCCCCGATCAGCCCAGTCACTGGTCACTTATATCACCACGTGGGCAGCACTGTCGGGCTGGCGCAACGAAGAGCGGCAGGCCATCGCGCTCGACGAGTATGCAACCCGCTTCCCGGGCACTGGCTGCCTTAATAAAACGGTAGGAACCCTGAGCGTCTTGACACATACTGAAAAAACTCGGTGTTGCGCGTTGATGGTTTCCGGCAATGAGATTGATACCTATACCCACATCTCCCGGTTCTTTGTAGAGCGGAGATAATTTGACGTAGGGCTCGGGTCCGTAACTATGGATTATGAGTTTGGCGAATCCGACATATTTACGTAGCTGCAATATCGCAAGTTCTTTACCTCGGCGATCTCGCGCACTACGCGACATTGTTTCATTCACCGCGGCCCCACGAAAAGATTTGCAACTAGCCGCCGATCCCAGTAACCTTTGATTCAATTTTATGTATGATTTGTAGAGTTCCAGATATCGCGGTTCGACAAACATCTGCCGCATCTGAGCCACCGTGGGGCAATAGCAATCGAGAAACGCTTGGCGTTGCTGTTGGCACGAGCCCGAAGGCAGCAGTTCACTTACATCGACAACCGACACGCCATCGCATCCGGCGAACATCGCCCGCACCTTATCGAGATACGCATTCACCGCTATGTCATCGCCCAATAATTCGACGTCGCCATAGAGATGGCCTTCGCTGATCAGAAACAGCCAGGTGTCTGGGTAAATATCAGCGATACGTCCGCGCAATTCCAGCAGCGTCCGAGCGGCAAGAACATCACCGTAATCCGGTAAATTCGATACAGTCCATGCCCGGAGCGGGCTCTTACCGTGAAACGCAGGCAACACCAGACGCAGCGTCGAACCGGCACCAATAATCTGCTTTATCGTATTTTTCAGCGCCGCTACATCGTAAGGTAAACCCATCGGATTTTTGCGGGCGGCATCGATCAAAGCGGTAATCGTGGCCGCTTTTTGCTCGGTGTTCAGACGGTGAAACCTAACGCGCGTAATTGTTCGCGCCCGTCCTCGGTGATTTTGTCTGGACCCCACGGCGGGTTCCAGACCCAAGTGATGCGTATGTCGTTAACCAGACCGGTACCGATCAACGCGGTGCGGGACTGATCTTCGATGACATCGGTCAGCGGACAGGCCGGAGACGTGAGGGTCATATCAACCAAGGCGATGGTTCCTTCGTCGCCTTGCTCCAGACTCAAGCCGTATACCAGTCCGAGGTCAACGACGTTGATGCCCAGTTCCGGGTCGA
>JAIENC010000129.1 GCA_019751635.1 Mycobacteriaceae bacterium | reverse complement strand
CACGCTCACCGCCATTGCTGACACCGGTTCGGGCAGTATTATTTCGACGATTTTCGGACAAATCACCACCAAAGATAAGCAGTGCCAATTCATGCCGACTATTGGCTCAACGGTGGTTCCATAACACTCATGCCATGGATCGTGAGCAGAGTCTTGGCGCCAGTTATGTTGACGGAGCTTTGTTAGCTGCTGCTTTGCCGGCCTTCATCTGCTTTTTGTAAGAACGCACCCGATCAAGTGAGTAGGCGTCGACGATGTCAGCGACAGAAACATAGGTACCAACCGCCCCGAAATCTCCGGCCGCCACACGCCAACCTGGCGGTGTCACGCCATACTGTTTGCCCAAGAGTGCCAAAAAAATACGCGCCTTCTGCTCACCAAAACCGGGTAGCCCTTTGAGCCTGCCGAGCAGCTCGTTTCCGTCCGGATCGCCAGCCGTCCACAATGCTGCAGCGTCCCCGCTGTAGCGGTCCACAATGAGCTGCGCCAGTGCCTGAATCCGCTTCGCCATCGCCGCGGGAAAACGATGTATCGCAGGTCGTTGCGAACACAGCGCGGCAAACTTATCCGGGTCATAGTCGGCAATCTCGTGGACGTCAAAACCACCCACCCGATCGGCAATTTTTTTCGGCCCAGCGAAAGCTTGCTCAAGCAGAATTTGCTGGTCTAAGAGCATGCCAACCAATAACGCAAAAGGACTGGCCGCTAGTAGCGCATCGGCCGCCGGGTCTTGGGCAAGCTGCAGCTTCGGCACAATTAGCCGCCGCTCTTACGCCGAAATTCCCGCCGATTTTCCACTGGGCCATGCACTCGGGGTTTCTTAGCGCCACCGTCTTTGTGGTCGGATCCGCTAGCCGACTTCGCCGTCTTACGCTGAAGCGCTTCCCGAAACTTTCGCTTGATCTCGTCGTCTGGCGTGGAATCTGGCGAGGAGTTCGTTTCGACCATGGTTTGCAGCCTAACCTGACGCCGCCGTCAGCGGATCCCCGGCGGCATACCGTATACGTGGGAGATCGGCAGTGTTAGTAGCACGCGCCGATCGGTGACCATGGCCTGCCGATAGGCATCCCAGTCCGGATGCTCGCCAGCGATGTTGCGGTACACGCCGATGAGCGCCTCGACGGTAGCATCGTCGGGCGCGGCCGCCGGAGGCGTCAACTCCACCGTGCCCTCCGCCACGGCATACGCCCAACCATCGTCAGCGCTCACCAAGATTGAAGCCCGCGGATCACGACGCAGGTTGCGGGTTTTCGCTCGCGGCTCAGCAATCGATACCTGCACCGCCAAGCTGCGCGGATCGAAATGGTATTTCACATTGGACAACTGGGGACGCCCGTCACGTTTGACTGTTGCCAGTACCCCGATCGAGTTGTCGGCGATGACGGCCAGCAGTTTATCGTCGAATACGTGACGTCCCATGCCGAAAGCCTACGTCGCTTGCCGCCGAAGTTCGATGCATGACCCAGTATGTGGCGCTGCTGCGCGGGGTAAATGTTGGCGGGGTAAACCTGAAGATGGCCGAGGTCGCAGCCGCCTTCACCGCCGCTGGATTCACACAGGTCCGTACCATTTTGGCCAGCGGTAATGTCCTGCTGGAGTCATCAGCCAGTGCCAGCACGGTGCGTGCCACGGCCGAGGCCGCGTTACGTGCCACGTTCGGTTATGACGCTTGGGTCTTGGCTTACGACATCGATACTGTGCGCGCCATCGTCGAGGCCTACCCGTTTGAACCGGAGGTTCCGGGGTATCAGTCTTACGTTACTTTCGTCGCGAACGACGCAGTACTGGACGAACTTAGCGCGCTGGTTAGTCAGGCCGGTTCGGATGAAAAGATAAGTCGCGGGCCAGATTTCGCTGGAGCGATGTACTGGCAAGTCGCTAAGGGCGCGACGTTGGACAGCACTATGGGCAAGACGATGGGTAAACAGCGCTACAAGTCCTCTACCACTACCCGAAATTTGCGCACGTTGATCAAGGTGCTGGGCTAGCACCGCAACCCCATACCGCGAAGAGCAGCTATTTTGTAACGGTGCGAGTGACCGTGCTCAGTGGGGCTGGGATTTCCGCTGAAAGCGGCGTGCCGACGTTCCGCGACGATAAAAATGGGCTGTGGGCTCAGTTCGATCCCTACGAGCTGTCCAGCGTACAAGGGTGGCTGAAGAATCCCGAACGCGTATGGGCCTGGTACCTCTGGCGGTATTACTTAGTGGGCCAGGTCCAACCCAATGCCGGGCACCACGCGATTGCCGCCTGGCAAGCCGATGCTGATGTCTGCGTAGTTACCCAAAACGTCGATGATTTACACGAACGCGCCGGCAGCACCTTAGTGCACCATGTGCACGGAAGTATCTTCGAATTCCGTTGCGCTACATGCGATATTCCTTACACCGGAATACTTCCAAAAATGGCCGAACCCGAAGCCGAGGTGGAGCCGCCAACATGCAGTTGTGGCGGTCTGATTCGACCGGACATCGTGTGGTTTGGCGAAGCCCTACCCGACCACACGTGGCAACACTCGGTAGAAGCGACAGTGGCAGCTGATGTCTTGGTCGTGGTGGGTACCTCGGGAATCGTGTATCCGGCGGCCGGCCTGGCGGATTTGGCGCTGGCCCACGGCGCTGCCGTCATTGAGGTCAATCCCGAGCCCACACCACTAACC
>JAIENC010000162.1 GCA_019751635.1 Mycobacteriaceae bacterium | reverse complement strand
TGGCCCACAATCGATTCATCTTAAAGATGCGCAGAACCCGACGCTGCTCTTCCCGTTCGCGGCGCCACGTGTGGTCGGTGATCTCTTAGAGGCAGGACCGCGTTCGGAGATGGAAATGAAGGTGCTGCTGTGGGCTGTGCAGCGGCTTATCGGTGGCCTATCCCGAATAGGTGCCGAGCGTGATATCGCCTCGCGCCTGCATGTCGTGCTGCCGGGCTCGCCTAACCGCGGCATGTTCGGCGGTGATGGTGCGTACGGTGAAGCCAAGTCCGCGTTGGATGCGGTGGTGCGTCGCTGGCATGCTGAATCGTCTTGGGCGCAGCGAGTTACTTTGGCGCATGCGCTTATTGGCTGGACCCGCGGCACTGGGCTGATGGGTCACAACGACGCTGTGGTCGAGGCGGTGGAACAGGCTGGGGTAACCACGTACTCGACCGATGAGATGGCCGCGCAGCTGTTAGGCCTGTGCGAGGTCGAGTCGAAAGTTGCGGCCGCCCATGCCCCGATCTTTGCTGATCTCACCGGTGGGCTGGCTGATGCCAACCTCGATATGACTGAGCTGGCCGCCAAAGCCCGCGAACAGGCCACCGCAGCAGGTGATTCCGATGATGAGACGTCGGAGGGCACCATTGCCGCGCTGCCGTCGCCGCCGCGCGGATACCGCCCGGCGCCGCCGCCGCACTGGGACGACCTGGACGTTGATCCGGCTGAGCTAGTGGTGATTGTCGGCGGTGCCGAACTTGGCCCGTATGGTTCGTCGCGAACCCGTTTCGAAATGGAAGTCGAAGGCGAGCTGTCGGCGGCCGGTGTGCTGGAGTTGGCCTGGACAACTGGGCTGATTCGTTGGGAAGACGATCCCCGGCCGGGATGGTATGACACAGCATCCGGTGAATTGGTCGATGAGTCCGAGCTAGTGGAGCGCTACCACGATGCGGTGGTGGAAAGAACCGGAATTCGCGAGTTTGTTGACGACGGCGCGATCGATCCGGATCATGCTTCGCCGCTGCTGGTTTCGGTGTTCTTAGACAAAGACTTCAGCTTTGTGGTGTCCAGCGAAGCCGACGCCCGGGCATTTGTTCAATTCGATCCCGAACACACCGTCATCCGGCCAGTGCCCGATACCACGGACTGGCAAGTGATCCGTAAGGCGGGCACTGAGATTCGGGTGCCGCGTAAGACCAAACTATCGCGGACCGTTGGCGCGCAGATCCCTACCGGCTTCGACCCGACTGTGTGGGGGATCAGCCCCGACATGGCCAATTCCATTGACCGGGTGGCGTTGTGGAACATCATTGCCACTGTTGATGCGTTCCTATCGGCCGGCTTTACCCCGGCCGAAGTGATGCGTTATGTGCACCCCAGTCAGGTGGCCAGTACCCAAGGCACCGGGATGGGCGGCATGACGTCCATGCAGACCATGTACCACGGTAATCTGTTGGGCCGCAACAAGCCGAACGACATTCTGCAGGAAGTCTTGCCGAATGTTGTTGCTGCACACGTAGTTCAGTCGTATGTCGGTAGCTATGGGGCAATGATTCATCCGGTTGCCGCGTGTGCGACTGCGGCGGTGTCGGTCGAGGAGGGGGTGGACAAGATCCGCCTCGGCAAGGCCGATTTGGTGGTGTCCGGTGGTCTGGACGATCTGACCTTGGAGGCCATTATCGGCTTCGGTGACATGGCGGCTACCGCGGACACCGCGATGATGCGCGGCCGTGGCATCAGCGATGCCCGGTTCTCCCGTCCCAACGACCGTCGGCGGCTTGGCTTCGTTGAAGCCCAAGGCGGCGGCACCATCCTGTTGGCTCGCGGTGACCTGGCCGTCAAGATGGGTCTGCCGGTGCTGGCGGTGGTGGCTTACGCCCAGTCGTTCGGTGACGGTGTGCACACCTCGATCCCGGCGCCCGGGCTCGGTGCGTTAGCCGCCGGTCGCGGTGGCCGCGATTCGATGCTGGCTCGCTCGTTGGCCAGGCTGGGGGTGGGGGCCGATGACATCGCGGTGATTTCTAAGCACGACACCTCGACGCTGGCCAACGACCCGAACGAGACTGAACTGCATGAGCGGCTCGCCGACGCGCTCGGCCGATCCGCCGGGGCGCCGCTGTTTATCGTGTCCCAGAAAAACCTCACCGGCCACGCCAAGGGTGGTGCCGCGGTTTTCCAAATGATGGGGCTCTGCCAGATGCTGCGCGATGGCGTGATTCCGCCCAACCGTAGTTTGGATTGTGTCGATGACAAGCTGGCTTCCTCGGCGCATTTCGTGTGGGTACGTGAGACCCTGCGACTTGGCGAGAAGTTTCCGCTGAAAGCTGGGTTGGTGACTAGCCTTGGCTTTGGCCATGTCTCGGGCTTGGTCGCGCTGGTGCATCCGGCGGCGTTTGTGGCGGCCTTGGATCCGGGGCAGCGTGCGCAATATCAGCGCCGAGCCGATGAGCGCTTAGTTGCTGGCCAGCGTCGGCTCTCGTCGGCCATTGCCGGTGGCGCCCCGATGTATCAGCGGCCGGCTGACCGCCGCTTCGACCATGAAACCCCGGAAGGCCC
>JAIENC010000013.1 GCA_019751635.1 Mycobacteriaceae bacterium | reverse complement strand
CAACAGCAGCGCCGCGCGGTGTCACCGCAGGTCGCGGCTAAGCTAACAGAGCTGATGGTCGGCGCTGAGCAAGTCGCACAGCAGAAAGGGGCCATCCCCGGCGTGCAGATCGCATCGAAAACGGGTACCGCAGAGCACGGCACCGACCCGCGCCACACTCCACCACATGCGTGGTACATCGCCTTCGCGCCCGCGCAAACCCCAAAAGTTGCGGTTGCTGTGCTGGTAGAAGATGGTGGCGACCGGTTGTCCGCGACCGGAGGCACACTTGCCGCGCCGATCGGGCGGGCGGTGATCGAGGCCGCCTTGCAGGGAGGACCATGAGCGCCGCGTCGACAACCAACCCCACAGGAGTCCAGACATGAGCCCGCGAGTAGGCGTCACCCTCTCGGGCCGGTATCGACTCCAACGGCTTGTCGCTACCGGCGGAATGGGCCAGGTATGGGAGGCGGTGGACAACCGATTGGGCCGGCGGGTCGCCGTCAAAGTTCTCAAGAGTGAGTTTTCCTCAGACCCGGAATTCATCGAACGATTCCGTTCTGAAGCTCGTACTACCGCGATGCTTAACCATCCTGGGATAGCTGCCGTACACGATTACGGCGAAACCCAGATGAATGGCGAAGGCCGCACGGCCTACCTAGTGATGGAATTGGTCAACGGCGAACCACTCAACTCGGTACTGAAACGGACTGGCCGGCTGTCACTTCGACACTCGCTGGACATGCTGGAACAAACCGGACGGGCATTACAAGTGGCTCACGACGCCGGCCTCGTGCACCGCGATGTTAAACCCGGCAATATCTTGATCACGCCAACTGGCCAGGTGAAGATCACCGACTTCGGTATCGCTAAAGCTGTCGATGCCGCACCGGTAACCCAGACCGGCATGGTCATGGGTACCGCCCAGTACATCGCCCCCGAGCAAGCCTTGGGGCACGACGCTACCCCGGCTAGCGACGTCTACTCCCTTGGCGTTGTCGGTTACGAAGTACTTTCCGGCAAGCGTCCATTCACTGGTGACGGCGCTCTCACAGTAGCTATGAAGCACATCAAAGAACCCCCGCCGCCGCTGCCTACCGACATACCTCCCAACGTGCGAGAGCTCATCGAGATAACGCTGGTCAAGAATCCCACGATGCGTTATCGCAGCGGGGGACCGTTTGCTGACGCTGTGGCGGCAGTTCGAGCAGGACGCCGACCACCGCGACCAAGCCAATCACCACCACCCGGCAGAGCCACCCCTGCCGCCATCCCATCCTCGGGTGCGCAAGCCAGAATAGCGACGAATCCTACGGGCCGAACGTCGATGGCCCACCGCGCCCGACCTATGTCAAGCAGTCATCGCCCGCCGGCGCCTAGACGTAGTTTTTCCACCGGTCAACGGGCCTTGTTATGGGCTGCCGGGGTGCTGGGCGCACTGGCGATTATCATCGCGGTACTCATTATCCTCAACTCCCGCACGCAAACTGTGCAACAACTACCTTCTACCCCTACCGTCACCGACACCGGCAGTGCACAGCTCTTCCCCCGCGGTGAACTCTCCGGAACTATCCCACCCGAACGGGACGTTTTGCTTCTGCGCCATCATCAGGCATCCCTAGATTTTTACCGGGTAACACCATGACTACCCCACAACTGTTGTCTGAACGCTATGAACTGGGCGAGATCTTGGGCTTTGGCGGTATGTCGGAGGTCCATCTGGCCCGCGACATCCGATTACACCGTGATGTCGCAGTAAAGGTGTTGCGCGCCGATCTGGCCCGCGATCCCAGTTTCTATCTACGATTTCGACGTGAGGCGCAGAACGCGGCGGCGCTGAATCACCCGGCAATTGTCGCCGTGTATGACACCGGCGAAGCCGAGACAGCAAGCGGGCCTTTGCCATACATCGTCATGGAGTACGTGGACGGGGTCACGTTGCGTGACATTGTGCACAGCGAAGGCCCGATGCCGCCGCAACGAGCCATCGAAGTCATTGCCGATGCCTGTCAAGCACTGAACTTTTCACATCAAAACGGTATCGTTCACCGCGACGTCAAGCCGGCAAACATCATGATCAGCGACACCAACGCGGTAAAGGTCATGGACTTTGGCATCGCCCGCGCTATAGCCGACAGTGGCAATAGCGTTACCCAGACCGCCGCAGTGATCGGCACCGCACAGTATTTATCCCCTGAACAGGCCCGCGGCGATGTCGTTGATGCCCGCTCTGATGTGTATTCGCTAGGTTGCGTGCTTTACGAAATACTCACCGGTGAACCGCCATTCACCGGCGACTCACCCGTTGCTGTTGCATACCAGCACGTACGCGAAGATCCCATGCCACCATCGCAACGGCATACCGGCATCTCTGGCGATCTCGATGCCGTCGTTCTCAAAGCTCTGGCGAAAAACCCTGAGAACCGCTACCAAACCGCGGCGGAGATGCGAGCCGATTTAATCCGGGTCCACAGTGGGGAAGTACCGGAA
>JAIENC010000020.1 GCA_019751635.1 Mycobacteriaceae bacterium | reverse complement strand
CACCTCACCGAAACGACACGGCGCTAAACAGCTAACCCCCGCCCACGCGTGCACTCTCGTTCACGAAGAGCCCCTTAAGGGACGTCGATAGCCCCGTGCGCCGCGGAGTCGGATGGCGCGGCACACGGGGCTAACTGAGATGTCGGTGATCACAGGTCGTGCGTTACGGCAGTGCGCCCAGAATTTTCCCGGCACCGGGACGGTGCCTGTGACCTGACTTTTATCACCAACCGGAGGTTCGCGATCCTGTAGGGCTGTGACCTGTGGTTTTTGTTGGTGGTGACGTGAAAATTGCGCACTAATTTTGGCCCGTAGGTTGCCTGGATGGCTTATGTGTCCGCACCGTGAAGACCGCGTTCCATGATGGTGTCGGTGCCGCGGTACTGAAGGAGGCCGGGGTGCAGAAGATCGCCGCGGGCCAGGTTTCGATGCGGCCGTCGGCGGCGATGAGGTGTTTTGCCAGTTGGCGGCAGCCCGGATCATCGAACCGACTAGCAAGGTCGACCCGTTGCGGGTGATCGAGGAAGCCGGCATCATCCCGGTGACCTACCCAACATTGAATCGCCGGCTCCCGGTGTTCGCCAAACCTGCTTTCCGGCATGGTAGTTCGAGGGCCTGCGCCGCTCATGCGCAACTGGGCCCCGCCGGCCTCGTGTTGTTCGACGTCTCGGCTTTGTTTTTCGAGACTGACGCTGGCAATGGGTTCCGTGAGCCGGGTTTTTCCAAGGAATGGCGGCTGGAGCCTCACACCACTCTGCGGCTGCTCACCGATGTGTTCGGGATGCACCGTCGTCGCTGATGCCGGATGAGTTCCGAAGCCAACCAGATCGCGTTGCCGGCCGCCGGGCTGACCTATGTGCTTGGCTCCCGGATCCTCCACCTGCCCTCTGCAGTGTCCGCATGGCTGCAGCGCGCGGTCGATGGGAAGACTCCGGTCACCCGCAACAGCTACCACCGGGCCCGTGAATCCATCGACGCGCACCTGACGATCGTGTTCGCCGCGATAGTCATCAGCCATTGCATCGAGACTCAAACCGTTTGGAGTATCAAGACATTCGTTCGTACCGCATGGCGCTACCGCACCATCGTCATCGCCGTTGGAGACCAAAAACTGGCTGCTGCCGACCCCATCCCCGACGGCCTCGCTGCCGTGCCGGCCGAGATCCGCTCAACTGGGTTACCTGGCGGCCTTGTTCTTGATGCTTATCCCGGATTTGATGTGGGGTAGGGCGGTGGGGATGGCGGCGAGGTAGAGCTGTTCGGTCTTGCCCTTGGCGAGTCTGAGCAGGACGGCTTGTAGGTCAGCGATCTGGCGTCCGATCGCGGCGGGGTTGAGGCTGTCGCGGTAGGCGAGCAGCTCTGCTTGTTGGGCTGGTGAGAGGATCCCGGCTGTCAGTAACCGGTCCAGCGGGGTCATGGGCTGGTCGTAGAGGCGGCGTTGCTGACCGTCGCGGTTGGAGCCGTAGCCGATGGGTTTGATGGTGGGGGTCAAGTAGTTAAGCCGGTCCTTGACCAGCTTCCAGAGCCGGTTGAGCACTGCGCGTTCCGCATCAACGTCGTAGCGATAGTAGAACGCGTACTTGCGGACGAGGTGGTTTTTTGGACTCGATTGTGGCCTGATCGTTCTTCTTGTACGGCCGTGAGCGGGTGAAGAAGATCTCCATGTCCCCGGCCCACTTGATGACGGCCTTGTTCAAAAATTCGGTTCCATTGTCGAAGTCCAAACCTGTTACTTCATAAGGGATTTCATCTACCGCCGCTTTCAGTGCAGCCAGGATATGGGTGTGGGCGTTGTTACGCACGGTGTGGGTGAAGACCCATCCGGTATGCATGTCGGTGAGGTTGAGGGTGCGGGCGAATTTGCCTTTGAGGGTTGGCCCGCAGTGCGCGACGGTGTCGCCTTCGAAGAACCCCGGAGCTGCCTCGACCTCGTCGGTTGCCTTGCGGATCTTGACCGAAGACCTCAGCAATGGGGAGGCCTTGGTGGTCGATTTCCCCTTGATCTGGTCGCGGGCCTTGGCCGGCCGTAGGTAGCGGTCGATCGTCGCGCTACTCATCGCCAACAGCTCAGCACGCACATCGGGGCTGTAGCGGTCCTGGCCGAGCACAAGTTCACGGTGGTGCTCCAAGGCATCCAGTTGCAGGGCCATGCATGCGGCCAAATACCGCCCGCACTGCCCACCCGAAGCCGCCCAAACCTTCTGCAGCACTTTCAGCGCGTCATAGGAATATTTCGGATTACGTTGTCGACGAACCGGTTTAGCGACCTGCCGACCCGCTCCTGGTGGCCTTCGGGCCGCCGCCACCAACCGGCGGCGAGCATTGTCGCGCGACCAGCCGGTGACTTCCACCACCTGATCCAGAATCTGCCCCTTGTCCGCCTTGGCCGCGTTCACATACGCCTTGGCGAATCTGGTGGT
>JAIENC010000300.1 GCA_019751635.1 Mycobacteriaceae bacterium | reverse complement strand
ATTCGTCTGGACCAAGACCGCCGACCAAATCCTCAAGAACGCCAACCGCCCAAGAACTTCAAACGCGGCCCACTAGGCGCTGGTCAGCGCATCGAGCAGTCGGCGGGCAGCGGTGACGCGGCGGGCGGCCGGCCCGGTCAGGGCGTCGAGCGAGCATTCCGGATCGGCCGGCGGCCCCATATGTCGGCAGCCGCGTGGACAGTTACCGATTGCCTCGGCCAGATCCGAGAACGCCAACAGCACATCGTCGAGTTCAATATGAGCTAACCCGAACGAGCGCACTCCGGGAGTGTCGATCACCCAGCCTGATCCGTGCCCGGATATCTGCAGGGGCAGCGCTACCGACTGCGCCGATGTATGCCGGCCGCGGCCGATCTCGGTAACCGCGCCAACAGTTCGATCGGCTTGCGGCACAAGGCGATTCACTAAAGTCGACTTGCCTACTCCGGAATGCCCCAGCAGTACAGTCACTTTCCCGGCCAGTAACGGAGCCACTGCATCCAGCGGATCGTCACGCCCGGCGGTGACAATGGTCAAGTCCAGGTCGGTGAAGTGTTCGGCGAACGGCGCTGCGGGGGCAAGGTCAGTCTTGGTGAGGCACAAGATGGGCGCCAGCCCACCGGCGTACGCCGCGATCAACGCGCGATCGACCAGACCGGTGCGCGGCGGTGGGTCTGCGAGTGCGACCACGATCAGCAACTGATCGGCATTGGCGACCACTACCCGCTCGGTAGGATCGATATCGTCGGCGGTGCGGCGCAACAGCGTTCGCCGTGGCCCGCGCCGCACAATGCGGGCTAAGGTGTCCGGTCTGCCGGACAGATCACCCACCACATCAACTTCGTCGCCGACAACTATGGGGGTACGCCCTAATTCGCGGGCGCGCATCGCGGTAACGCTTCGGTTTGGGTCGCCGCCGAGTACGCATCCCCAGCGGCCACGGTCAACGCTGACCACGTTGGCTGTTTCGGCCTCGGCGTGCTCGGGGCGGGTCTTGGTCCGTGGTCGCGAGCCTTTGCCGGAGCGGATTTTGACATCGGATTCGTCGTAGTCGCCGAGCCTCAAGGGCGAACCTCTTGGGCGAGCATGTTTGCCCACAGCTGGGGGAACTCTGGCAATGTCTTGGCGGTGGTGGCAATATCTTCCACCTCAACCCCGGCGACTCGTAGCCCGATGATGGCGCCGGCCATAGCCATTCGATGGTCGGCATAAGAGTGCCAGGTGCCTGGTCTGAGCGTCGTTGCGGTGATGGCTAGCCCGTCGATCGTTTCCTGGCAACTCCCGCCTAGCCGGTTGATCTCGGTGCTCAGTGCGTTAAGCCGGTCGGTTTCGTGGCCCCGCAGGTGGGCGATTCCGGTCAGCCGGGAGACCGATCCAGGCCTAGCTAGCGCGGCTAATGCTGCCACCGCCGGGGTCAGCTCGCCGACCTCGCGCAGGTCGATGTCGAACCCGTCATAGGATGCCGGCGCGTGCAGCTCGAGAAATGAATCAACTTGTTTAACAACACAATTCAACTTTTGAAAGAAATCTACGATGATGCTGGCCGGCTGAATGCTGCTTGGTGGCCACCCGGCTACCCGCACCGTGCCGGCGCTCACCACGGCTGCGGCGAGAAACGGAACAGCATTGGACAGATCCGGTTCGACCTGCCAGTGCCGGGCGGCGATCGGGCCTGGCCGCACCTGCCACTGATTCGGCACCGCATCGTCGACCTCGACGCCGGCCTGACGCAACATCGCGATGGTCATTGCGATATGCGGCGCGGAGGGCAGTGCTGGACCCGTATGCGTGACGGTGAGCCCCTCGGTGAATAACGCTGAGCACAGCAGCAGCCCGGACACGAACTGCGACGATGCCGAGGCGTCAATAGCGATCCGGCCGCCGGTAACCGACCCCTTGCCGTATACCCGAAACGGCAGGCCCGCGCCGTCAATCCGCACGCCCAGCCCGCGCAGCCCGTCGAGAAGCGGGGTAATCGGCCGGGCGCGAGCTTGCGCATCGCCGTCGAACTCCACCACCGAGCTCGCTAGGGCCGCCAGCGGCGGCAGAAAACGCAACACCGTACCCGCCAGGCCGCAATCCACCCGGGTTTCTGGCCCGGGAGCGAGCTGGCCGCTGACGGTCAGCTCGGCGTCGGCTCCGTCAATGCGTAGACCCAGGGTGGTTAATGCCGCGATCATCAGGTCGGTGTCACGGCTACGTAGCGCACCGCTGATAGTCGAGACCTGGTGTTCCCGCGCGGTGGCCAGCGCGGCCAGCACCAAGGCCCGATTGGTCTGCGATTTGGATCCGGGTAAGCGGACCGTGGCGTTGATCGAGATTGGCGCAGTCGGTGCCG
>JAIENC010000289.1 GCA_019751635.1 Mycobacteriaceae bacterium | reverse complement strand
CTCCCAAAGTCTTCACCGACGCCGAGCGGAGCTCTCTGCTGGCATCTACACCAGCATCAGGACCCTCCGGTGGTGGAGGGCCACGCACAAACGCCCTAGCACGCAAATTCCCCGGCGCCCACGACCGCAATATCGGTTCAGTGGGCCGTTGGCTCATTGCGGTGGTGGTGTTAGCTGTGCTGACTGTCATCGTCACCATCGGTATCAATACCTTCGGCGGCAATATGCACAAGGTGCAAGTGCCGGATATGCGGGGTCAAGTCTCCGCTGACGGGATCGCCGCACTTCAGAATCGAGGGTTTCGGACCCGCACCCTCCAAAAACCCGACTCGACAGTGCCACCCGACCATGTCATCGGTACCAATCCAAGTGCTAATACGTCGGTAAGTGCGGGCGCTGAAATCACCGTCAACGTATCTACCGGACCCGAACAACGAGAGATGCCCGACGTTGCTTCGTTGAGTTACGCCGACGCGGTCAAGAAACTGACCGCCGCCGGATTTGTCCGCTTCAAACAGGTCAGTTCGCCATCCACACCTGAATTGAAGGGCCACGTACTCGGTACTAATCCACCCGCTAACCAAACCTCAGCGATCACCAACGAGATCATCATCATCGTCGGCTCTGGTCCGGCCACCCGGCAAGTCCCCGACGTCGCCGGCCAGACCGTTGAGCTTGCTCAAAAAAACCTCACCGTATACGGCTTCACCCAGTTCAGCCAGGCAGCTGTCGACAGCCCACGCCCAGCTGGCGATGTGGTTGGCACCACCCCACCGGCCGGCGCCACCGCCTCCGTAGATTCGGTTATCGAACTGCAAATTTCCAAAGGGAACCAGTTTGTTATGCCTGATCTATCAGGGATGTTCTGGTCCGACGCCGAACCGCGGTTGCGGGCACTGGGGTGGCTGGGAATTCTTGACAAAGGCCCCGATGTCGACGCCGGGGGCTCTGCGCATAACCGAATCGTCTATCAGAACCCATCAGCCGGGGCGGGGGTAAACCGCGATGGCGTCATCACGTTGAAGTTCGGTCAATGAAGCGCGTGCGCCTTTAACGCAGCAGTCATCTCTTTTTCCAGTCCACAGACCAGGGTGTTGTTGAGCGAATACCCGCAATAAACCAACCAGTTAGCTAGGATGCGATGCCCACCCTCGGTGAGAATGGATTCCGGATGAAACTGGACACCATGGATCGGTAGCTCGGTGTGCCGTACCGCCATAATCACCCCGCTGGATGTTTGCCCGGTAACCTCCAACACCGCCGGCAAAGTTTCCGGCCGGATGCTTAGTGAATGGTAGCGAGTTGCCGTAAAAGGGTTCGGGAGATCGTGTAAAACACCAACATTGGTGTGAAGCACGCTGCTGGTTTTGCCATGTAATAACTCTGGCGCTCGATCGACAGTAGCCCCAAACGCGACACCGATAGCTTGATGTCCCAGACATACCCCAAGCAAAGGGGTACCCAGCGCGGCACAGGACTGCACCAAGTCGATAGATGCCCCCGCCCGTTCCGGGGTACCCGGGCCTGGACTCAACAGAATCCCGTCGAATCGCTCAGCGATTTCACCCGGATTAGACAACCGCGGATCATCATTACGCAACACCTCGGCGTCAACACCCAGCTGGCCAAGATATTGCACCAAGTTGAAGACGAAGCTGTCGTAATTGTCGACGACCAGGATCGGCATCGTGTCAGGTTACCGCGTTGAGTGAGTTAGTCTCGTAGCAAAACCAGCGAGCATAGCCGCTCTGCTTTATTGTTGCGCCTGCCCCACACACCCCGTACTGAGGTATCGATGCCTAAATCTAAAGTCCGCAAAAAGCACGATTTTACTGTCAGCGCGGTGAGCCGTACGCCAGTGAAGGTCAAAAGCGGCCCATCCAGTGTGTGGTTCGTCGCCTTGTTTGTCGGTCTGATGTTGATTGGGCTGGTGTGGTTGATGGTGTTCCAGCTAGCGGCAACCGGCAGCGGAACCCCGTCGGCGCTTAATTGGATGGCAGAACTCGGCCCATGGAACTACGCGGTTGCTTTCGCGTTCATGATCAGCGGCTTGTTGCTCACTATGCGCTGGCACTGACCGAACCGTGACCTTTGAGCCGCCTCACCGTGACTCAATCACAAGCATGTAATTCATCCCCATTGTTGATAACCCATGTGGACAACTTGCGTTCAATCTGACAGGAAGCTGTGAAGATGGGTATAAAGCAATCCGAGTGGGGCCCGCCGACTGCGGGAATCATTAGCGGCGGCGCCGTCGGCGTCATCATCGGCATCGGTTCTGTCATTTTTGTCACAGATACGCCTGGACGGATTTTTACCGGA
>JAIENC010000229.1 GCA_019751635.1 Mycobacteriaceae bacterium | reverse complement strand
TTGGTGCTGGAAGTGCTGGATCGGTTATTGCCGAACGTCTTTCCGCCGATCCCCATTGCCGGGTGACAGTGCTCGAGGCTGGTCAGGGTCTGGAGGATCCCCAGTTGCTGGCCGCGACCGCCAACGGAGCTGAGTTGCCGATCGGCCCAGCGAGTCTGTTGGTGCGGCGGTATCGAACCCAGCTCACCGATTGGCCGGCCCGCTCGGCCACCCTCGTGCTGGGTGCAACGATCGGCGGCTCGGGTGCGGTGAACGGCGGGTACTTCTGCCGCGGTGTGCCCACTGACTTCGATCGCGCCGGTACACCGGGCTGGGCGTGGTCGGATGTTTTGCCATATTTTCGGGCTATCGAGACTGACCTGGATTTCGATACCCCAGCCCATGGTCGCGACGGGCCGATCCCGGTCTGTCGAACTCGTGAAAGAGTTGGTGCTACCAAGGCTTTCGTCGATGCTGCGCTTCAAGCCGGGTTCGCTTGGATTGCTGACCTCAATGATGCCGCAGATGCGTCGCTAGTCGGCGTAGGGGCGGTGCCGCTCAATATCATCGATGGCACCCGAATAGGTTCGGGAGCAGGCTATTTGATTCCAGCGTTGGGGCGTCCTAACCTGGCGCTGCTGACTCAGACCCGGGTAATACGGTTGCTTTTCCATGGATCTCGGGTTTTTGGTGTCGAGGCTGTTGGTCGGTCAGGTCGGATATCCGTAACTGCTGATCGAATTATCCTGTGCGCCGGAGCAATTGAATCAGCTCATGTATTAATGCTGTCCGGTATTGGTGACGAGAAGATGTTGCGTGCCGCCGGTATTGATCTGGTGCTGCCCGCCCCGGTGGGGCAAGCGTGCAGTGATCATCCGGAGTGGTTGTTGCCGGCCGATGTGGCGGTGGCGGCAGATCGGCCGGTGCTGGAAGTTGTGTTGACTACCGCTGATGGCCTTGAGATACGCCCGTATACCAGAGGGTTCAGTTCGATAGTGGGCCAAGGCGGGGTTCCGGGTCATCTGGACCGGCCGCATATTGGGGTGGCGCTCATGCGGCCACAGTCTCGTGGACGCATCACCGTAGTGTCGGCAGATCCGTTGGTGTCGCCACGAATCGAGCACCATTATGACAGCGAGCCGGCCGATGTTGCCGCTTTGCGGCGGGGTGTCGACTTGGTTCGCGATGTGATGAGTACGGCAACCCAGCTTGCGGCGCCGGTATGGGCGACGTCGCAACATCTGTGCGGTAGCGCCCCAATGGGTGCAGCAGACGACTCGGGGGCTGTGGTCGATCAGTGGTGTCGGGTCCGCGGCGTCGACGGGCTCTGGGTAGTGGACGGCTCGGTACTGCCCATGATCACCAGTCGAGGTCCGCATGCCAGCATCGTCATGCTCGCTCACCGGGCCGCCGAATTCATCCGATGACCGGGCGGTCTAACTCCACATGGTGAGTGGGGCCTGAACGCCGCGATACCCAATAAACGAAGAAACCGATACCCGCGTTTGCCCCTGGATCGCTTGTACCGCATGGACGCTCTCAGAATTAAAGACAATCAAATCGCCGGGTTCTGGTGCAATGACAACGGTCGGCGGTGGTAGCTTGTGGCGTTCGATGCCGTAACTTCCAGGCTTTTTCAGCTGCGTGAATTCGGCATCGCTGAAATATTTATCCCAGATTTCTAATTCGCCCCCAGCTGCCGGGCATTGTAGGTAGATGTTGGAGCCCAGCTGCGCACGGAGTGTGGCGGCCTTGGGCTCTGGTGAGTCTCGCCGCAACACGTCCTGATGAGGCAGGCCTTCGACTGCGTTCTCGAACACTCGGCCTAGCCCCACGAAAAGATTACGGCCATCGAGGTTCTCGGGAAGCGCCCCAGCCGGCCACACTTCTTGCAGTTCAATACGCATTTTGTCGATAGGTGATTGGAATGGTGTGAATATCTCTCGCATTCGGCGTTGCACCGCTACCGCCTCCGAATAATACGATTCCAGCACATCAGGATTATCGTGGGTGTCATAGAACGGAGTGCCGAATCGTTTCGCGCCCCCGACGCCTTCGGTGCCATAGCCTTGGATGACTAACTGGCTAGCTCGGGCTGCGGTGTCGACCGGGTAATACATCGGAATGCGCAATGCTAAAGTCCGACGCTCAATCAGTCCCATTAGGCCCGGCAAAGAAAGTTGCTGCTGCACTTCTACCCGTGGGCTGGTCGATATCATGGGCGTTTCCTTAGCGTAGTAAGCGAACTGGCGGTAGGCGTAGCTGCATCATCGGCGATCTCATAGAACGCCGAGCCG
>JAIENC010000314.1 GCA_019751635.1 Mycobacteriaceae bacterium | reverse complement strand
CTATGAGCAAGCTATTACCGACGCCGCGGTCGCGGTGGCCTGGGCATCCAGCGGAGTAAGTAATGCACCGCTGATGCAACTTCTAGGCCAAATTAACGCCGAACTGGCCGTCTATACCGGGTTGATCGAGATTGCCCGCACCAACAATCGAGCCGGCAACCCGGTCGGGTCGGCCTATCTCGCGGAAGCCTCGATGCTGATGCAGTCAACTATCCTGCCCGATGCGCAGCGTCTGTACCGAGCAACGTCCGCTCGTGTGGATGCCGAAACCACGGCATCCACACGGATCCCGCTGCCGGTAATCGTCGTAGTCGCGGCCACCGTGGTCTTCGGTTTGTTCTCGCATCGCTGGCTAGCTCGACGCACCCGGCGGCGCATCAACCCGGGTCTTGTTGTCGGCGGATTAGCGATTCTCGTCATGATCGCCTGGGTGGGTACCGCCCTCACCATCTCCACCACCAGTAGCCGCATCGCCAAAGACACCGCGGCAGCCTCCCTGACAACAATTACTAACCTCGCCATCGTCGCTCAGCAGGCGCGCGCCGACGAGACTTTATCGCTGATCCGACGCGACAACGAAGAGGCCCGAGCGCAATCTTTCAATCAGCGCATCCACATCATGCATGAGCAGCTCCAGACCTATCTGTCGAGCAGTAACGCCATCAACAAAGCCCAGCTCAACAGTGCTGATCAGCTGCTAGATCGCTGGCGTCAAGCCAACGACCGGATCAATACCTATATCAACGTCGGCAACTACCGAGCCGCCACCCAGGTGGCGTTAGGGACCGGTAAAGAAGACTCCACCCCGGCGTTCGACAAGCTCGATCGGGCGTTAAGCACCACCATGGATTTAAGCCGAAACCAGCTGCGCAAAGACATCCTCAACGCCTACCGCGGATTATCTGGCGCCCAAGTGGGGGGCGTGGTACTGAGCCTGGGTGCCGCTATCGCTGTAGCGCTTGGCCTCTGGCCCAGGCTAGCGGAGTACCGGTAATGCCCGGCAAAGTCTGGACGCAGACCTGGATCGCCAGCACAGCAGTCGTGCTAGCACTGGGGGTAGCCGGCTGCAGTCAGCATGAATCGCCGGTCGCGCTGACCACGCCGACGCTTCCGCCACCTACTCCAGCCGGTATGAGCACCTTGCCACCGCAGCCCCCGCTCCCCCCGGACACCACCGACAACGACTGCGACCCTACGGCGAGTCTGCGGCCTTTTACCACCAAAACCGAAGCTGATGCCGCGGTGGCGGCCATCCGTGCGCGCGGCCGGCTTATCGTGGGGATCAACATCGGCACCAACCTCTTCAGCTTCCGTGACCCCATCACCGGCGGAATCATCGGATTCGACGTGGATATCGCCGGCGAGATTGCCCGCGATATTTTCGATGACAAATCTCAAGTCGAGTACCGAATCCTCTCGCCCGACGAACGTATTCCCGCGCTGCAGAAATCACTAGTCGACATCGTGGTCAACACCCTGACAATCACCTGCGAGCGACGCAAACTGGTGAACTTCTCCACCGTCTACCTCAACACCCACCAGCGCATCATGACTCCCCGTAATTCGGCAATCACCAAGCCAGCTGATCTCAGCGGCAACCGGGTTTGCGTGACGCAAGACAGCACCTCGATGCGCCGGGTCCAACAGATCTCACCGCCACCAGTCATCGTGACAGTGCTGAACTGGTCTGACTGCCTGGTCGCATTGCAGCAACACGAGATCGATGCCATCAGCACCGACGACTCGATTCTGGCCGGGCTGCTGCAACAAGACCCCTACCTGCACATCGTCGGGCCGGAGATCGCTGACCAGCCTTACGGCATCGCCACCCAACTGGACGACACCGCGCTCGTGCGATTCATCAACGGCACGCTGGAACGGATCCGTCACGACGGCACGTGGAACACGTTGTACCGCAAATGGTTGACCGTTCTTGGCCCTCCACCGGCCCTGCCTACCCCCAAGTACGTGGACTAATGGCGCAACACCCACACGACGCGGACAGCACCGCACCCCATGACGTCGAGGAAGACTCCAGCCCCGGCACGCAACGAGCTGACGTACTAGCCGACTCCGTAGCGATGGAGCGTCCTATCGGAACGCAAGCAATATTTCGCCCTGATTTCGATGACGACGACGACCTACAACACTGCTCCGCCAGCACTATGGACACCGAACCGCAAGAATGGGTAGGCACCGCTGCCCGGGTTCTCCCCGCGGTCCGACAGCTCGGTGGCGGCCTGATAGCGAT
>JAIENC010000154.1 GCA_019751635.1 Mycobacteriaceae bacterium | reverse complement strand
GGTTGATCGTGCGCCGGGTCAAAGATGCCTGCTACCGCGACGCGCTGTTTCCGGTGTGGCGATATCACCCGTTCTTCACCGACAGCGACGAGCCCCTGGCCGAGGCCGATATCACCCACCGTCGCCACGCGATTATCGAAACCGTGTTCTCCGACATGATCGACGGGCCGCTGGCGCGCATGCCTTCAGGGCGTTTCGGGGCGAACTCGGCGTGGATCCTGTGTGCGGCGATCGCCCACAATCTGCTGCGCGCTACCGGCGTGCTAGCCGGCGCCACCAATGCCGTCGCGCGAGGCGCCACGCTGCGACGGCGCATCGTCAACATTCCCGCCCGCCTGGCCCGACCCCAACGCCGCCCCGTCCTGCACCTACCCACGCACTGGCCCTGGACAGATCACTGGCTCACCTTGTGGCGCAACACCATCGGCTACAGCCCACCCACCACCACGACCACCTGACCACCCGCCCCCAAGGCCCGACCGGAGCACCACAGGAAAAGCTGGGCAGACCAGCAATTACAGGCTGCCCACACCCCAGAGCACCGGCAACAATGCGGCCCAAGACACCTCATCGGGGTCGATCCACGGATCGAGGCTTAATGCCTCCGGTGGTGTGGCCAATAAGGTCCGCGATGTTCCTTGAACAGTGCTCGGTGCGCTCGTTACTTTGCGCCTCGGGGTCTCTCCTCGTATCAATCTGCCGGATTCCCGTATTCCGTACCCCGGGATCGCTTATCGTGCTGGATGAATTGGAGTGCGTCACTCATAAGGGGGTTGTGCGCGTGAAATTTTCATCCGGATTGGGACCAGTTGTGTCGACCGGCTTGCTGGTCTGCAGCTTTGGCTTGGCACCTATCGCGTGTGCTGATCCTTCGTGGACAATGCCGAATTTGATCGGCAAGGACTTGCAGGGTGCCCAGGATGCAATTCAGTCGTTGACGAATGGACTGGTGTGGTACTCGGGCTCAACTGACTTGACTGGCAAAGGCCGCAGCCAGGTCATCGATCGGAACTGGGTAGTTTGCACTTCCACCCCACCACCGGGAACAACCATTACCACTAGCACCAATATCACGTTCGGCGTGGTCCGTATTGACACCGAAAAATGCCCTTAGCGTCTGCCGAGTTTCAGCAAGCGGTGTTAAGAGCCTGGCTAACAGACGGCGAGCGGGTCAGACGATCCGCAGCATCAACGACTGCTTCATCGCGGCCTTGACCGTTCCATGGGTGTAGCGGTGGACAACAGGGCACCGTCTACGTCACCGACTCTGAAAACAACCGGGTGCCGAAACTGCCGGCGGCGTGAGCACGAACCGGGGACCAGAGTTGAGCTCGCTGAAACTGACCAGATCCACAAACAATGATGTGCCCCCACTTACCCTCGGATTTGGGAACAAATTTGGGAACCAAACGCGGCGAAACCGCCCTAGATCGGTGGGGCAAGGTGCAACCAGCCGGACATATAAACGCGACTGACCTGCCGTTTTGAGACTCCGCGAACGCCCGAAAACCCCTGACCCGTAGCTCATAACCCAGAGGTCGCAGGTTCGAATCCTGTCCCCGCTACAAAGTGGGATGGCCCTCAGGCACAAGCCTGGGGGCCATTTTCGCGCCGATGGGAATGCTCTGGGAACATTCGCAAAGCTAATCAACGCGAACAGGGGGTTTGTTTGGACGCGACCGCAGATCGAGAGATTTATCGGGTCATGGTACTCGACGGTCAACACCGTCTCAAAACCATGGCCGCCTTTCTACAAAGGTATTCATAGAAGTAAGGAATTTGCGTTAACAAATGTGGCCGAGCAGTTTCACGGGCTCACCTATGAAACGCTTTCACCATCGCTTAAGAGAATGCTCCATGATTCGTTCATTCTCCGCCGTTGGCGGTGGGCTACCAGACCAGAGTTTCGTCGGTGGTGGCCGCTCCCGTTCGCTCGGCTGCTCCCGTCCGCCGCCGCCAGAGCCTGATATCTGGCCTTGACCACTCAAAAGTTGTCGCTGGGCTGCGGTTTGAGACCTTTCTTTACTGGTATCGAGACAGCGTCGAGCCCTGGTCGGTCTTCGTCGATATAGCCGTGGCCGCGTCAACCAACGACGAACAGTGAACCGTCCCGGGTTTCATGCACCCTCAGGTTTCTGTGATCCGGCCGGTCTACCGGTCACGAGTTGGGAATAGTAG
>JAIENC010000226.1 GCA_019751635.1 Mycobacteriaceae bacterium | reverse complement strand
CATCGGGGAATACGTAAACTCGAGTCGGGCTGTTACACCCGGATCCGTCCGGACCACCAGGACGTAGTGGTTACTCGTTATTTCACGCCTCGGTTCACCGCCACACCACCGATTCCCCGCAACGCTGAGCAGGCCCGCTACGACGAAATCACCGCGGTCTTAGCCGATTCGGTGGCTAAGCATATGTGGGCCGACGTCACAGTCGGCGCTTTTCTCTCGGGGGGCATCGATTCCACAGCCATTGCCGCGCTGGCTATTCGCCATAATCCCCAACTGATCACCTTTACCACCGGCTTCGAACGTGCCGGGTTCTCCGAGATTGATGTCGCGGTGGCCTCCGCTGAAGCCATCGGGGCGCGGCATATCGCCAAGGTGGTCACCCCCGCCGAGTTCGTTGCCGCCCTCCCGGAGATCGTCTGGTACCTCGATGAACCGGTGGCCGATCCGGCGCTGGTACCGCTGTTTTTCGTCGCCCGTGAAGCCCGAAAACATGTCAAAGTGGTGTTATCTGGCGAAGGCGCCGACGAATTGTTCGGCGGCTACACCATCTATCGCGAGCCGCTCTCCCTACAGCCCTTCAATTACCTGCCCAAAACCCTGCGCCGCTCATTGGGGAAAACCTCCCAACTTCTACCGGAAGGCATGCGCGGCAAAAGTCTGTTGCATCGCGGTTCGCTGACACTTGAACAGCGCTACTACGGCAATGCCCGCAGTTTCTCCGACGCCCAGCTGCGGGATGTGCTGCCGGGATTTCGGCCGGAGTGGACTCACACCGACGTCACCGCACCGCTATACGCAGCATCAGCGGGCTGGGACCCGGTGGCCCGCATGCAGCACATCGACCTGTTCACTTGGCTGCGCGGCGATATTCTAGTCAAGGCCGATAAAATGACGATGGCCAATTCGCTGGAGCTGCGCGTGCCATTCCTCGACCCCAAAGTGTTCGAGGTGGCCTCCCGACTACCTATGCAGGCCAAAATCACTCGCACAACCACTAAGTACGCCCTGCGACGGGCCTTGGAGCCCATCGTGCCAGCTCATGTGCTGAACCGCCCGAAGCTGGGGTTTCCGGTTCCGATTCGGCATTGGCTGCGCGCCGGCGAGCTGCTGGAGTGGGCATACGCCCTAGTAGCTACTTCACAGGCAGATCACTTGGTCAACAGTGCTTCCGTACGTCGGATGCTCGACGAACATCGATGCGGCAGCAGCGATCACAGCCGAAGACTGTGGACAATGCTGATTTTCATGTTGTGGCATGCGATCTTCGTCGAGCACAGCGTCACGCCGGTGATCGACGAACTGCAGTATCCCGTACAGCTCTGAGCGCAAACAGATGCTGAGCTACGCCAGGGCGGCAGCGATCTCTGCGGCAGCTTGCTCGCCGTAAGCGCCAGCTAACCGGGTTTTGGCTACATCAAGATCCCAATCCCATTCCTGGGTTCCCGTCGACTCCAGCACCAGCACCGCCACCATAGAGCCAAGCTGGGCAGAACGCTCCAGACTGAGGCCCATGCTGCATCCGGTCAAGAAACCGGCTCTGAAAGCATCACCCACACCGGTGGGGTCAACCTGGCTTAACTCAGGTACCACACCCACATGAATAGCCGTACCGTGGCGATCAATCAGGTCAACCCCTTTGGCGCCTAGCGTGGTCACCCGCAACCCGACCTGAGCCATCACCTGGGCTTCGGACCAACCGGACTTCGACAACAGCAAGTCCCACTCGTAGTCGTTGGTGAATAAATAGGTGGCACCGCCGATGAGCTGACGGATCTGCTCACCGGACAGCCGGGCCAGCTGCTGGGATGGGTCGGCGGCAAAAGCCAGCCCCAGTTTGCGGCATTCCTCGGTGTGCAAGAACATGGCGTCGGGGTCGTTGGCGCCGACGATCACCAACTCCGGCGTGCCGATGGCCGAGACCATGTCGGCCAGCTTGATATCGCGGGCTTGTGACATCGCACCGGGGTAAAACGATGCGATCTGAGCCATGTCCAGATCAGTAGTACACACAAAACGCGCCGTATGCGCGGTCGTCGAGATCAGCACATTGCTGCAGTCAACGCCGCGCGCTTCGAGCCAACGGCGGTAGTCGAGAAAGTCGTCGCCAGCCGCACCGACCAGCGCAA
>JAIENC010000017.1 GCA_019751635.1 Mycobacteriaceae bacterium | reverse complement strand
ATCCCCGACGCCCAAGGCAAAATCCTCACCAACCTCGGCTTCAAACCCGGGTACTAAGCCAAATGTCCAAACTCAGGGTTAAGAATGATCTGCCGCCGGCCGAAACCGCAGCGGCCTGCCCAGTCCAGCTCAGCGCCCGAGATCGCTTCTGCCATAAATCCCCGAGACCGTCCCTGAGTCAGCAGTAGCGCAGCGGGATTGGTCTTGATGCTCATCGCAATCGTGGTGTGCGGCAGCTGGCCGGCATGCGAGCGTGTGATCGCCGCCGCCGCACGATCCCATAATCGCGCGGTGATCGTCGGCAAAAAGCGATACGCCGGGGTCGGCACATCTTGGGGAACAACATCGTTGAGTTCAGCGCGAAAGACCGCTGGGCTCAGCTCGGCCAACTGGCGCCATGACGAATTCACCGCTAGGGGTTTAACCGGAGGCCGCGATTGATCCAGCAGACGCTCCCTAGCCGTGGCCTGGTCCTCGCCGGCTACCCCCAGTAAGGCCGCGGGGCCATTCAAACCGGCAGCTGCTGCCGCCTCCACCCATACCGGGAATCCCGGGGTCCAGCGCAACAGCGTTGACACGCCATCGATCTCGGCTAGCTCCAGCTCGACCGCCCCAGTCCAGCCAAGCCGCTGCACCGCGGTCTCTAGCAAGCGCCAACGCGCATCGCACAGCGGGGCGAAACCACCCTGTTCATCGCTTGACACCGCATGAACCAGCCGACCGCGCCACCCGACAGCACCGATCCGGATGTTAGCGGTGATCGCGGCATAGCCCAACGCAGCACGAGCGGGGCGGACGGTAATGGCATCGGCGGGCCACCTGCGGAGAAGTTGAGCCTGGACAGCCGCGGCGCGTGGATAATCGGCTACCTCGATCACGTCCTCACCGGCCGCGGTGAAGACCAGTTGCCAGCCCCACTGGCGGCCGAAGCCATGCCAGGCACGCGGTGCTGCTGTGAGCGAAAGATACGGTAGCGCAGCCACATTCATCGCCTCGGCAGCAACCGCGGCGGCATAATCTGGGCGGAGCCCAAACTCTGGCGGAGACACGATGAGGCCGGGCTGCGCCGGCATTGCCGCGGAGAGCAGCGCAGCTTCCGGGCCATAACCCGATAGCCAACAGCCACCAGCCTCAAGCGCGCCCGCCACCGTGGTGCTAACGGTCACGGTGTCGAGGGTCTGCCAGTTTCCACGGCAAACCAGGTCGGCAAAGACCGCGAGTTGCTGCGGGTCGGTTGTGCCGTAACCGACCGGGACCACCGTCAAACCAGGTTTTGCAGCGCGAAATGCGGCTGCGGTGGCGGCCAGCCGAAGCGCACCGTGCCACGACGTGGTTGCACCGCTGACGTGCAATGTCGACCCGGAACCGCGATTCACATCGACGTCACATATCCAGGCCAATATCGAGCACCCGCACCGAGTGGGTGAGCGCCCCCACCGCCAGGTAGTCCACCCCTGTTCCGGCGTAGGCGGGCGCAGATTCCAGGGTCAATCCCCCGGAGGATTCCAGCTTGACCCCTGGTGCACGCGCATCACGCCGCTGCACCGCGGTCTGGGTCTGCCAGACCGCAAAGTTGTCCAGCAACACCAGCTCGGGTTCTTCGACCAAAATCTCGTCGAACTGTTCCAGTGAATCCACTTCGACCTCGCACGGCAGACTCGGGGCCGCTGCCCGCACCGCCCGCAAGGCTGCGACCACCGACCCCGCCGCCGCGACATGATTGTCTTTAATGAGAGCGGCGTCGCCTAGCCCAAGCCGGTGGTTGACACCTCCACCAACCCGGACCGCGTATTTCTGCAAGGCACGCAGACCAGCCAGGGTTTTACGGGTATCGCGGATTTTCGCTGCAGTGCCGTGCACGGCATCGACCCAGGCCGCCGTCGTGGTCGCGATCCCGGACAGATGACACACCAGGTTCAGCATGGTCCGTTCGGCGGTCAGCAAGCCTCGTGTCGGAGCGTTGAGCGTCAGTAACGACGCACCAGCGTGCAGCCGTGCCCGTGGCGCGGGCGGCCACCGAACGCGGCCTGGATGCACTGCGCGGGCAGGCCAT
>JAIENC010000209.1 GCA_019751635.1 Mycobacteriaceae bacterium | reverse complement strand
ACCATCGCAGCTCATCGCAGCTCATCACAGCGCGGCCGCGGCATCCGTCGACCAGGCGAAAATCACGATCAGTCGACCGCTGCTGATCGCCATCGGTGCTGCGCTCATCGACACGCTGGTCGGAGTCGGCGCCATCGTCTATTACTCCACCGACGTGTTCGCGATGGCAGGCGTCGGCGGCCATAGCGGCGCTGAAGTCGCGTCGCTATCTATTGGGCTTATCAATGTGATTTCGACGGTCGCGGCGGTCAGACTGTTGGGTCGGTACGGGCGGCGGCCATTGCTCACGGTCGGCTTAACCGGGATTGTGCTGGCACTTGTCACCACAGGATGCAGCCTGTTGTGGCCCGCACCGGGGGCCTGGATCGTGACGATTGCGGCGATGCTGGTCTTCATGGCGTGTCATGCGTTCTCCGCCGGGCCAATCGGCTGGCTACTCGTCGCCGAAGTCTTGCCCGCCCGGATCAGGTCTCGGGGCAGTGCCGTAGCGATCGGCGCTAACTGGTCGGCAACCTTGTTGGTGACACTGCTCTTCCCGGTCTTGGTGGGCAGCCCAGGGTCACCGGATCGCGCCGCACTCGGATTCTTTATTTTCGCCGTCATCACCATCGGATTCCTGATTTTCGTTCGGGTCTGCGTCCCGGAAACCAAGGGCTTGACTCTGGACGAAGTGGAAGCCACGCTAGCCGGGCATCACAAGAAAGCGAAGCAGTGAACTCAACTGAGATCCGTAACTGGGCGGGCAACATCACGTTTCACCCGCAACGCCTACACCGACCAACCTCAATCCCTGAACTCCAAGAGATCGTGGCCAGCGCCCGGCAAGCGCGGGCTTTGGGTGGTGCCTACTCCTTTAACCGGATCGCCGACACCACCGGGGAGCTGATCGCGGTTGACCAACTGCCCTCGGTGCCTGTGATCGACCGCGAACGAATGACCGTTGCGGTCAGCGCCGGCACCCGTTACGGCGACTTATCGGCCTACTTGCATGAAAACGGTTTAGCGCTAAGCAATCTCGCCTCATTGCCGCAGATATCGGTGGCCGGTGCTTGCATTACCGGCACGCACGGTTCGGGCAACGACAATGGATCGCTGCCCAGCGCGGTCAGATCTGTCACGTTGGTAACAGCGCAGGGCGAATTGGTCACACTGAACCACGGCGAACCGGGCTTTGGCGGGGCGGTAGTCTCCCTGGGGGCTCTCGGCATTGTGACCAGCATGAGCATCACTGTCTGCCCAACATTCGACGTCGAGCAGTACGTCTTCGATGGGCTTAGCTGGGATACCCTGCTCACCCAGTTCGACAGCATCACCGCCAGCGGCTACAGCGTGAGTGTGTTCTCGCACTTTAACGACGCGAATCGGATATGGCTCAAACATCGCTGTGGTGATCCGCGCGGCGATCTGACCCATACCAGGGTGCGGCCGGCTCAGACACCTCAGCATCCCTTGGTTGGGCTGGCGGCGGACAATTGCACCGACCAACTGGGGGTTGCCGGGCCTTGGCATGAAAGACTGCCGCATTTTCGTCCTCATTTTGTGCCCGCTACCGGCAATGAGCTTCAATCCGAATATTTTCTGCCCAGGGCCCAGGCCCCGGCCGCCCTGGAATCGCTGTATCGGATCCGGGACCGATTTTCCCCAATTTTGCAGATCTGCGAAATTCGTACCGTCGCAGCAGACGATTGCTGGTTGAGTCAAAATTATCAGCGTGACACCGTGGCTATCCATTTCGCCTGGCGTCCCGACATGTCCTTGGTCATGTCTGTTCTTCCCGATATTGAGCGCGCACTGGCACCAGGTGACCCCCGCCCGCATTGGGGCAAACTTTTCACCATGGATGCTGCCGCTCTCCGCGCCAGCTATCCGAAATGGGATGAATTCGATCGTCTAGCAAAAGAATTCGACCCCGCCGGGAAATTCCGCAACGACGCCGTCAACAGCTATTTTCCGCGGTAACGGCGCAAGCCGCTAAGGAGAGAAGATGTCATCGCCTGCCCGCCATGTCCTTATCACCGGGTCGACGTCCGGTATCGGTGCCGC
>JAIENC010000193.1 GCA_019751635.1 Mycobacteriaceae bacterium | reverse complement strand
TCACCGCGCACCGAGGTGCCTCACGAATAGTGAGCGCGTAAGGGAGCTTGCGTTACTTCGCTTTAGCCAATCGGTTGATTGACGGTTGCAATGCTTCCAGATCGATATGGCGGGCAGCGGCGAGGGCTTCGGTCTTGGCTTTGGCCAGGTCGAGCAGCTGCATCTGGGTTGTGTTGATCTGCCGGGTCAGATCAGCCGGGTTGATGCCTTCGACCCGCGCGGCGACTACTGAGAGTTGTTGTTTGTCAAGTACATCTGATGCTTGTAGGCGCTGCCACGGGGTCTTGGGCTTGTCGTAGATCCGCTTCTTGCGGCCGTCTGCGGTAGTGATGTAGCCGATCGCCTTCTTCGTTGGAGTGAAAAAATTCAGGCGCAGCGACACCAGCCGCCACAACCGGTTGAGCAGCTCCAATTCTTCGATGGTGTCGCAACGCCAGTAGAACGCATGTTTACGCACTACAGCCCGTAGAGCGTCTTGGTCCCGGATGTCGGCCTGGAGAGCAACGATGCGTGCACCGGCGTCCTCTACCAACTGAACCGTGGCTGCGAGATCGGCTGGTGTGGCCAGCAGATACTGCACGGTCGCGATTTGGTCGCAGATGTCGAGTGCGATGATGTTGGCACCGTCTGCCGCCAACCGCCTCGCATGCGCACGGCCAATGCCGCGGGCTGCACCGATAATGAGCGTGAGTTTGCCGTGTAAAGGTCCGCGTGCGGGGAAATCTTTCATCGGCGAATCTGCCTTTTGTCGACGTCTTCAAAAAGAATCGGTGTAACGAGTCATGCAATTCGGCCCCGTTCGGCCACTCACCGAAAAATGAGTACTCAACCAGAATTTTTAGTCATCACTCAGCACAGCCAGCATATGAATGCCTGTTGGGCGTTCACTGTCAGCTAGCCATCGCAGCATCTAGATCATTGTTTTTTGATCCCCAGTGGCCAGGGCCGGGATCGAACCGGCGACCTTCCGCTTTTCAGGCGGACGCTCATACCGACTGAGCTACCTGGCCGGAAGGCAGCAGGTGCCTCGCCGAAATAGCGACCCTGACGGGACTCGAACCCGCGACCTCCGCCGTGACAGGGCGGCGCGCTAACCAACTGCGCCACAGGGCCTTGCTGTGCTCTCCGCAACCACGTTGCCGCGTCGCGGGTACCCCCAACGGGATTCGAACCCGTGCTACCGCCGTGAAAGGGCGGCGTCCTAGGCCACTAGACGATGGGGGCCAGAACCGAATTTCTCAAATCTTACCGGGGGCACTCACAACGTGGTCAGCGTTGGGAACCACGACAGCTTAGGACACCATGGGCCCAATCCTCAAACACGCCGCCCAACACGCCTCGGGCACGCCTCACGCACGGCCTGTTTTCGGAGGCAGTATTGTGAATCTCCTTGCCCCTATAGCTCAGTTGGTAGAGCTACGGACTTTTAATCCGCAGGTCGCAGGTTCGAGTCCTGCTGGGGGCACTGAGCTCGAGCACCGAATCCTGAACAGACGGTTGCGTTTTGGCCGTTGCTTGTATTAGATATACGCGAGATGAATGACACTGAGGTCTACCGGAACGCGCCCATCGCCTTGGCGACCATTGAGATCCGTCACCCAACAACGGATCCACTGACAAGCTCGGAGAGCCGGGAGTTAAAACGGCTGCTCGCCGAAACCTTGCCAATCGAACGCCCGGGACAAGACTCCGCATGGGCAATAGTCCCCCCCGCCACCACTCCCACGCAGACTGGTGAGCGGTTCGCGCGCCATCTGAATCGTGACGGCACCACGTCTGCCACGATAAAAACTCAGGCAACAATCATCGAAAGCACCGCATACCCGGGCTTCGAAGCTTTCTGCGAGCTCATGCTGCAGGTCGCCGAAGCCCGAAATCAGGTCTCGTCAATTGTGGGCGTGGAACGCGTC
>JAIENC010000260.1 GCA_019751635.1 Mycobacteriaceae bacterium | reverse complement strand
CCCCGACCACCGAGCACCAACCGGACCAGGTGCGAAGTCAGTTGCTCGGTACGGACCACGTCGAAGGTATGTATGGGTCGTCCCACCGTTGAGTTCTCCCGTCTAGCTCAACTACCCCCGCCCCTCGCGCCGCGCTATACAGGCACTATACGAGCGACGTCGGTACCGCTTGCGGTCTACCCAGCCGCACTATCCGCCAGCGGCCGTCTTGACGCTCCACCAACCCGACGACCTCAAGCATGGCTAACGGCCCCAACACCCGCTCCGGGAGTAAGCCGGACGCGACAGCTATCTGGTCAACGGTGAGCGCCCCCCGGGCCGGCAACGCCTCGTAAATCTGCCGCTGCGGGTCGGTCAGTCGATCCAAGACAGTAGTGGGCCGCGGTTCTTCAACCGCTAACTCCCCTATCTGGCCCACCAACTCGACGATGTCGGCAGCACGAGTGATGAGCTCAGCACCATTGCGCAGCAAAGCATGACAACCCGCCGACACCGATGATGTCACCGGGCCAGGTACCGCGCCCACCACTCGGCCCAAGGCCCGGGCCCAGGCGGCAGTATTGGCAGCGCCGCTGCGTAGACCAGCTTCGACGACCACCACCGCCCCAGCCAGCGCCGCCACTAAACGGTTGCGGACCAAAAACCGGTGCCGAGCTGGCCGCACACCCGGCGGGTATTCGGTGCACACCAAGCCGTGACGCCCAATCCGATGCAGCAGTGCCGAATGGCCGGCCGGGTAAGGAATGTCTAGCCCACCGGCCAGCACCGCCACTGTGGTCCCGTCGGAGCCCAAAGCGGCACGGTGCGCCGCGCCGTCAACTCCATAGGCACCACCGGAGACCACCGCAACATCACTATCGACTAGGCCAGCGGCCAGATCGGCGGCAATGTACTCGCCATAGTTAGTGGCAGCTCGGGTGCCCACCAGCGCAGCAGCCCGATGCGCAATCTCGTCCAAACGTGCCGGCCCCACGGCCCACAACGCCAGCGGCGGCCGGCCAGCTGGCCGCGCCCGCACCACGGCGCCATTGAATGCGGTCAAAGCCAGCGTTGGCCACTCAGCATCATCGGGGGTGACTAATCTCCCACCGATGCGACCAATGAGTTCGAGATCCTCTGCAGCCCGGTTGATTTCACGTCTAGCCTGGGTCAGGCTGAGCAAAGCGTCATCGACGTTACCGCGTTGAATCCGGTCGGCAGCCTCCAGCGGACCAACCCGCCGCACCAAGGCGGCCAGCTCCGGGCAAGGCGGTTCATGTACCCGCGAAAGATAGGCCCAGGCCCGCAAAGTCGGCTGATCAACAGTGCTGTGGCTGCTCATCGCGATGCCCCCGACTGCCGAAAGCTCAGCGCGGCGGCAATTTCATCAAGCCCCGGCGATGACCGGCCTACCAAGTCGGCCAGGGTCCACGCCACCCGCAGTGTGCGGTCAACACCACGAATACTGAGCAAACCACGGTCTAAGGCCGTAGCCAGCGGTGCCATCACGGCGTTGGCGGGCCGAAATTTTCGCCGCAGCAACGCGCCGCTGACCTCGGCATTGGTGCGAAATCCATATGGTTGCCAGCGGTACGCCGCTGCGGCACGCGCCTGCGCCACTCGGTTGCGCACCTGCGCCGTCGACTCGCTTTCTTCGGCAGAGAACGCCCCCGCCCGCACCGGATGCATCTGCACCCGCAGATCTACCCGGTCCATTAATGGGCCCGATAATTTACCGAGGTAGCGGCGTTTAGCTACCGCCGCACAGATACATTCCTGGGGGTCAGCCGGTGCGCACGGACAGGGGTTGGCCGCTAACACGAGCTGGAATCGGGCCGGGTAACACGCCACACCATCGCGGCGAGCCAGCCGAATTTCCCCGTCTTCCAACGGTGTCCGCAATGCTTCTAAGGCACTGACACGA
>JAIENC010000024.1 GCA_019751635.1 Mycobacteriaceae bacterium | reverse complement strand
ACCGCCGTGGCGGCAGGACTCGGCGACCACCGCGATGGCGTCATCAAGTAGCCGGCGACCTTGATCTTTCTGCCATCGTGCTAGGCCCGGCGGCGCCGGCAGTTCCAACCATGCCGCAACTTCCAGGGCAACCGTGTGTACCACGGTGAGCGGGATGCGCCGCATTTCGGCGTCCCTGGCCGCCCAGTTGAGGGCAACCTTGGCGGCTGGCGAGTCGTCCACGCCGACTACGAGCCCTAAGTTTTTGTTGCTGGCACGAGTGCGCATGACTTCTCCTTGCGAGGATACTGAGGATGCGGGATTGGTTATCGCCCTGATGGTACGGAAGTTACGCCGGGTCACCTAGGCGGCCAACGGTGTTCGCGGCAGGAAGTCATCCCAACGGAGGTCTTTTGGCTCTGGTGGCGTGGCTCTTGGCCCGGAGACGATGAACGCCTCATGTTTATGCACAGAAAGCAGTGATCCAGATGACCGACCATTTTCCCGACCTGCCAACGGTCCGCACGGTCTTGTCGCTGGCGACCCGTGCCCCCTCGGTGCACAACACGCAACCGTGGCGCTGGCGGGTCGGTCAGGAAAGTCTGCATCTGTATGCCGACCGTAACTTGCAGCTGTCGAGCACTGACCCCGACAGCCGCGATTTATTGTTGAGCTGCGGTATCGCCCTGCATCATTGCTTGGTAGCACTGGCCGCGTTGGGATGGCAGTCCAAGGTTCACCGACTACCCAATCCCGACGAACCGGAGCATCTTGCGGCGTTAGAGGTACACCGCCAGCCCGCCGACGACATGGACATCACACTGGCGGCAGCGATTCCCCAGCGACGCACTGATCGGCGGCGGTATAGCTCCTGGAATGTGCCGGTCTCTTCGATTGCCTTGATGGGTGCCCGGGCGGCCCGGGCTGGGGTGATGCTACGGCAAATCGAATCGCTACCGCGATTGCAAAATATTGTGGCGCAAGCGGTTTGGCGGCATGCAATGGATCAGGACTATCTGACCGAACTCACCGCGTGGAGTGGGCGATACGCGTCGTTAGCCGGTGTGCCAGCTCGCAATACACCGCAATCTGATCCCCAAGCGCCGATCCCGCCGCGACTGTTCGCCAATCCCACCCTGGAGCAGCCGCTTGGCGCTGACCCCGGCGACGATCATGCTGTGGTGCTGGCGCTGGGAACCAAAGAAGACAGCCAGTTGGCTCGGTTACGAGCCGGTGAGGCCACCAGCCTGGTGCTGCTGAGCGCAACCACACTCGGTTTGGCGAGCTGCCCAGTCACTGAACCGTTGGAGATCGCCAAAACCCGCGAAGCGGTGCAAACCGAGGTTTTCGGCAGCAGTGCGTTCCCGCAGATGTTGCTGCGAATCGGTTGGGCCCCAATCAACGCCGACCCACTGCCGGCCACTCCACGCCGCCCGCTCGCCGATGTGGTGGAATGGCTGGACGGTTCGACTTTCGAGTAGCCACTAATCAGCTGGGTATTGCTCGATGACCCGCAGACACTGGCGGGCGATAGCCAGCTCTTCGTTTGTGGGAATGACTAGCACGGTAATTGGTGACTTTGCCGCTGAAATCCGCCAGGCACTGGTGACCGGAGTGGCATTGCGCTGCTCGTCAAGTTCGATGCCCAGGCTGGCCATCCCGGACAACGCATCTCGGCGCACTGCCGGGTCATGCACACCGATACCGGCGGTGAAGCTCACGGCATCGGTATGTCCCAACACCGCCAAATACCCGCCGATATATTTTCGGAGCCGATGAATGAATACGTCATAGGCTAATTGCGCTGAGCCATCACCTGATTCGATCATGTCGTGCAGTCTGCGGAAGTCGACTTCCCCGGCCAAGCCGAAAACGCCTGACCGTCGATTA
>JAIENC010000204.1 GCA_019751635.1 Mycobacteriaceae bacterium | reverse complement strand
ACCCTGACGCGCTAAGTAGGAGTTGCCCTGGTGGCTGCCCATCCAGCGCAGTACCTGATGCACCGCCTGAGGATGCCTAGAAGCCGAATTACCTACTGCAGCAATCCCATTAGTAGTACTGACTCGACCCACAGGACCGCTGGGCAACATGGCCACCCCCCAATGAAAGTGGGCATCTCGGGCCACTGCCGCCAAGTTATAAGTGCCAGACTGCAAAAGCGCCAATCGCCCGGCCAGAAACTGGTTACGGCAGAAATCACCGTTGTTGTTAGTGTCTGAGGCCGATGGTGCGACGTGATCGTGGTTGATCAGACCTACCACATAGGTAAAAGCGGCAATTGCGGCGGGATTGTCGAAGGCGAATTCATCACCACGTTGGAATACTCCACCGGCGGACCCGATGAAGTTGAGGTAGATACCTTGCGGGTCATTAGCCGCGTTGTATCCCCACTGACGGACTCGGGCGGGATCGAAAGCTGGCGTATCCGCGGTATGTCCAATCGCGTCTACGGTGAGCCGCGCCAATAGCGGACGCAATGTGTCGCTACCAGTCGGATTCCACCGAACATCATTGAGCTGCAACGGATCAACTCCGGCCGCTGCTAACAGATCGGCGTTGTAGTACAGCGCGATACCCGCGTCAGTCAACTGCGGCACACCCCATAGGGCACCAGTGCGGGTGAACTGATCAATCACCGCCGGTTCCCATCCCGGGGCAGTGTTGTGGTCAAAAACCTGGTCAATGTTCATCAACCGGCCGCTGTCGGCATAGGCGGCGAGATAAGCACTGGACAACCAGAAGATGTCGTCAGCACTACCGCCGGCCACATCGGTACGCAGTGTGTCGAAATATGTTGAGTAGGCGACGACATTGATGCGTACTTCGATAGCGGGGTGCACCCGAGTAAATTCGTCAAAGGATTGCCGATAGGCCGAAGCAACCTCGCCATCCCATAACCGCACCGTCACGATCGTCTTGCCGACCCCACCATCAAGTGCATCCCAACGATCCACTACAAGCACGCCCATCCCCAGCAGGACAGCAACCAACACCAGCACCGCAGCAACCTGTGTGGAAAAGCGCGGTCGCCAGTTCACTTCAGGCCCGACACCACGATGGAATCAACGATGTGGCGCTGAAAAGCAAAGAACAACAGAATCAGCGGGGCAATCGCGACCGTCGTTGCCGCCATTACCAACGTCCACTGCGCAGTAAAACGGGACTGCAGCGCAGCCGTCGCTACCGTGAGCACCCGCCAGTGAGCCCCGCTGGTGATGGCCAGCGGCCAGAGGAAATTATTCCATTGCGAGACCACCGTGGTCAGAGCCAACGCCACCAGAACCGATCGACTAGACGGAACCGCTATGTGAATAATCACGTCCAGAGTGTTAGCGCCATCCAGGTATGCCGCGTTAATCAAATCATCGGGAATCATCCGAAAGTGCTGACGCAGCAAGAAAACCGCATAGGGGGAGCCAAACATAAAGGGCAGAACCAAAGCCCAGAAGGTGTTGCGCAAGCCAAGTTCGGCCATCATGAGATACAGCGGAACCACGGTGACCGTCGCCGGCACCATCAACGTCGCTACGTAGATCCAGAACAAGGCATCTCGACCAGGAAACCGCAACCGAGCGAATGCGTAGGCCGCAAGCACGGAAAAGCTCAGTTGGCCAACGAAAATCACTCCCGTCATCAAAGCCGTGACAGCAGCCGCGCGGCCAAAACCGGCGGACCCGAGGTCGGCGCCGCGGTGTTAGGGAGCTGCGCGCGGAGCATGATCTTCGGCGGCACGGCGACGGT
>JAIENC010000006.1 GCA_019751635.1 Mycobacteriaceae bacterium | reverse complement strand
GCCCGGCGTGTCGGGGGCTTTCACGTCTGCTCAGCACTGTTATTGGCCCGGCGGATCCGGTAGGCCCGGACTCCAGAGAGCACCGCTGGTAGCAGCGAGACAACCAAGATGACCAGGATAATCAGCTCTAAGTTTTGCTTGACGAAGGCCACATTCCCCAGGAAGTAGCCCAACAGCGTGGCCCCCGCGCCCCAGGCGATACCGCCGACAATGTCGAAGCCCAAAAACACGGGATAGCGCATGTAGGACACGCCGGCTACTACTGGCACGAAGGTCCGTACGATCGGCGCAAACCGAGCCAAGATGATTGTCCACGGGCCGTATTTTTCGAAGAAGGCATGCGATTCGGTCACATAGTGCTTTTTGAAAAACCGGGAATCTTCCTTCTTGAACAACGCTGGACCGATTTTGCGCCCAATGAAATACCCGGTCTGGTCGCCGAGTATGGCAACCACTGCCACGCAGGTGGCCAGCACCTCGATGCTGACCGGTGGATGCGCGCTCGCGGCCAGCAATCCGCCAGTAAACAGCAGCGATTCGCCGGGCAGCAACGGGAACAGCAACCCCGTCTCGATGAAGACAATGACCAGGATGCCAGGCAGCACCGCAGACCCGAAAATTCCATTAGCGCCCAACCAGTACATCGGATCGAGGATGTCGGGCAACGCCACTACGGTACTGGCCATGACGCCCCAACATACCGGTGTCGTCACTGGGCCGACCAGGTTGGTTGTGAACCTCAGTCTGACAATTGCGATACTTGCAGGGCACACAGTCGTCCGCAGGGTCCAGTAAGGGGCCATCGAGGGACTCCCGGAAGGGATCCGCAGGAGGGATTTGCCATGCCCATCGCAACGCCCGAGGTCTATGCCGAGATGCTGAGTCGGGCCAAGGCCGGTGCGTATGCGTTTCCGGCCATCAACTGCACGTCGTCAGAGACCATTAATGCGGCGATCAAAGGCTTTGCTGATGCTGGTAGCGACGGCATCATCCAGTTCTCCACCGGTGGTGCGGAGTTCGCCTCGGGGTTGGGCGTCAAGGAGATGGTGACCGGAGCGGTAGCACTAGCCGAGTTCACCCACGTCGTCGCCGCAAAATATCCCATCAACGTCGCGCTGCACACCGACCACTGCCCGAAAGACAAGCTCGACGGCTATGTCCGTCCCCTGTTGGCGATCTCTGCCCAACGAGTGCAGGCGGGTCGCGCTCCGTTGTTCCAATCCCACATGTGGGACGGCTCGGCGATTCCGATCGATGAGAACCTGGCCATCGCGCAGGAGCTGCTCAAGGCTGCGGCGGCCGCCAAGATCATCCTTGAGGTCGAGATCGGTGTCGTTGGCGGTGAAGAAGACGGCGTGGTGGGTGCGATAGATGAGAAGCTCTACACCGCTCCGGAGGACTTCGAAAAGACCGTCGATATGTTGGGTGTCGGTGAGCACGGCAAGTATCTGCTGGCAGCGACGTTTGGCAACGTGCACGGGGTATACAAGCCCGGCAACGTCAATCTGCGTCCGGACATTCTTGCCGAGGGGCAGAAAGTAGCGGCAGCCAAGCTTGGTCTGCCTGCCGGTGCTAAGCCATTCGACTTCGTCTTCCACGGTGGATCTGGCTCGCTGAAGTCGGAAATCGAGGAGGCGGTGCGCTATGGGGTGGTCAAGATGAATGTCGACACCGACACTCAGTACGCGTTTACGCGCCCGGTTGCCGGCCACATATTTACCAACTACGACGGAGTGCTCAAGAT
>JAIENC010000183.1 GCA_019751635.1 Mycobacteriaceae bacterium | reverse complement strand
GCTTCGTCGCGGCTTAATGGCCGGCTTGCGCGGACGGGGCTTCGGCCGGAGCAGGCAAAGCCGGCTGTACTGGACCCGGTGCCGGAACAGGCCCCGGCGGTGGTGGTGGCGGCGCCAAGATAAACGGCACCGGAGCCGAACGTAGATTGCCCAGTTGGACCACCAAGTTGTAAGTGCCCTGGCCAATCGCCGGCCGCGGCAGCGGACATTGTGGTGCTGACCCCATTCCAGTCCAGGTCACCGCGGTCGTCACCTGCTCGCCAGGCATGAAAGTCTTCAGCAAGGTCTCGTTGGATGGAGCGCAGTCCAGGTTTGACCACAATCGCTTGTTATCCAGCGAGTAGACGTAGGCGGCCAACACCGCTGCACCGACGTCGTGTTTGCACGCCACTAGCCCGATGTTGGTCACGACCATGGTGAATTTCGGCTGGTCACCAATGAAGTACTGAGGTTGGTTGGTCAACCCTTTGACGGCCAGCGTCGAATCCGGGCAGTCATCTCCTTCTTTGAGCACCGGGGGCGGCTGCACCGCAGCCGTAGGGGTGGGCGTCTCAGCCCCCTGCGCCGTCGCCGGCGGCCCACCTGGCTGCTGGCCTTGGGGACCGCCGGCGCTTGGCGGCGGAGCCACCGGTGCGCCTTGCTTGACTCCCTGACCAGACCCCGGGACAACGAGTTTGTCAGCGTTGGCCGGTTTCGCGCCGGCACCACCGCCAACAAAGGCGACGAACACCGCAACGGCGATCCCGATTATTACTACCGCTACACCCAGCGCGAGCCCCCTACGCCGCCAGTAGATCTCCGACGGTAACGGGCCATGCGGTTCTAAATCCAGCACAGTGCCACCGTAAGCCGAGCTCACGTTGAGTCGTTCGACCCGCTTCGGCGTGTCGCGCAGCAAGCTGGTAAGTGGCAGCCGGGCGGCGCGGGCCGCCACCGATGGCTTTAGTGCTCGGCTTCGGTACCGACAGAGCCGATGCAATCACACAGCACCACCCGCCCATCGGCCAGCTGATAGGTGACGCCGACAATCGCCAAGGTGCCAGCGGCAACCCGGTCCGCGATGGCTGAGGAACGCGTCAGCAGCTGAGTGGCCGTCTCGTGAACATGCCGCGCCTCGAATTCATCCGGTCTGGTGAGGCCGTCGCGTCGGGCCAGCAAGACAGACGGTGACACCCGTTCCACGATGTCGCGCACATAACCGGTCGGTATCGCGCCACCGTCGAGGGCCGTCAGTGTCGCTTGAACGGCACCGCAGCTGTCATGGCCCAGTACCACAACCAACGGCACATTCAACACGGTCACCGCGTACTCCACCGAGCCTAAAACCGCTGAGTCAATCACATGCCCGGCAGTTCGCACCACGAACATATTGCCCAGGCCTTGGTCAAAAAGAATCTCCGCAGCAACCCGACTATCGGCACAGCCCAACAACACTGCCGTCGGCTGCTGGGCAAAGGTCAGGCTGGACCGATGCTCCACACTTTGATTGGGATGCTCGGGCTTACCGGCGACAAATCGTTCGTTACCCTCTTTGAGTGCTTTCCACGCGGTCACCGGCGAGGTGTTGGGCATGCCGTACATCATGCCGCATCCACCAGTGACCATCCCCGTCGACGAGCTGCTCGACTGGTATCACCGATCACGCCGGGACCTGCCATGGCGGGCCGCCCAGGTA
>JAIENC010000256.1 GCA_019751635.1 Mycobacteriaceae bacterium | reverse complement strand
GGCTCTTCGTAATTCAGAGTGCATTGATGAGTGCGTGTAGGCAGCCGCTGTGTAGGAGTGAGCGGATGCGGTAGTGGGTGAGGTTGCGGAATCCAAGGGAATTGCGGCGTAGAGCTTCCAGTCGACCGTTTATGGCTTCGGTGGGCCCGTTGGAGGCGTGGTGGTCAAAGAACGCCAGGATGTCGTGGCGGCGCCGCCACAGGGTGCGGCCGAGTTGGGCGATCTCTTCAAGCCCGGCAGGTACGCCGCGGCGGATCGAGTCGATCAACGTGCTCATCGCGTGTTTGCCGCGGCGGCGGTTGGGATCGGCGTAAGCGGCGATGATCTTCTGATAGATGATGTAGGCGACCTTGACCGCGATGTGCTCGTCGGCATCGAGTGCGCTGTTCAGACGGTCGTTTTGACGCTCTGACAGCAGCTGAATGCGGGTACGGGCGACGCGTCGTATCGCATACAGCGGGTCTCCTGTGCACCCGCGCCGACCTAAGGTCTGCTGCTGGATGCGTTGGCGGGTCAGATCCAGTTTGACCCCAGCTAAGGCAACAACGTGAAAAGGATCCATAACCGTGACCGCATCTGGCGCCACCGCTGTTGCGGCAGTTTTGTAGCCGGCGAACCCGTCCATTGCCACTGCCTGTACTCCCGCCACAAAGTCGGCGGGTTGAGCAGCCAGCCACGATGCCAGCGCTGCGGCTGAGCGTCCTTGAACCATGTCAAGTAGCCGCGCTGGGCCGCGGCGATCGTGAACTGGTGTGAGATCGATAATCAGCGTCACAAACCCTGCAGAGCCGACACGTCGAGGTGCCCAGCGATGCTCATCGACACCGATCACCCTCACCCCAACCAGCCGATCTGGTCCGGCCGTGGCGATCAGCTCAGCAGTCGCACGCATCGCAATCGAACTGACGGTATGCCAGGACACGCCGAGTTCGGTGGCGATCGCTGCAATGGTGGTGCGGTCGATCATCAACCGGCGCAACACATATCGGGCACAACGGCGAGTTGTTGACGAACGAGCAGCCGCGAGCTTCCCCAGGTCCTGATTGAACACCGCACGCCCACAGTCTGGGGATGTGCAGTGATAGCGTGGCACCGCTACCTGCAACACTAGCGGATAGCCGGCAACGGGAAGATCGGTCAGTGGCCGGGACACGGTGTCGCGATAGCGGCCCTGCCGGCCGCAATCTGGACACCGACGATCGCGCACTACTGGCCTGCAAAAGATCGTCGTCTGCTTGTCGTCGACAGCGGCGTCAGTGATCGTCACCCCCAACTCGATCGTGCGCATGATCGTGTCGGCAACAACAGACGACGGGCAAGCAGTAGCCTCAGACAACGGGTCACCTCGGTGGTGTTGGTCGAGCATTGGTGTCAGAACCCGCATCGTCACCCACCGAGGCCCCACCTCACCGAAACGACACGGCGCTAAACAGCTAACCCCCGCCCACGCGTGCACTCTCGTTCACGAAGAGCC
>JAIENC010000270.1 GCA_019751635.1 Mycobacteriaceae bacterium | reverse complement strand
ACCGAAGGATACATCGTCGACGGGGTGAAATTCGACGGATTCACAGACGGAGCGCTAATTGAAGTCAAAAGCTATTACTCACAGTTCATCGAAAACGGCCGCTGGAAGCCGTTCTTCACCGGACAACAGAGTCTCGTCAACCAAGCACTGAATCAAGTAAGCGCTGCGCACGGAACTCCGATAGAATGGGTATTCGCGGAACCAGAAACTGCCGCTGTAGTGAGACAGATGTTAAACGATGTTCCTGGTTTACAGGGTGCTATTGACTACGTGGTTATACCGCCACCCTAAGCAAAGGATGGGTAAATGACGAAATCGAATGTGAGTGTCGGATGGGGAGCCCGTGTCGAGTCGGTCGACCAAGCCGCAGACCGGGTTGCGAAACTGTTGCCGGCGCTCGCTGCGCTCGACCCAGCCCTGTCGAGCTGGTGCGATCTTGGCCGGTCCAAAAGGGAGGCAACCGCCAAACCCTTGGTCACCACCAACCACGCCGACTTGGTGCAGCGATTACAGGACGGACGACACCGCACCGACGTTGGCCGACAAATCATGGAAGATATGGGCTACTCGGTCTACTGGTGGAACGGCGCCGAGGACAACCAGGCGGCGGCTAACTTGAATATCCATATCGGTTCTAGTGCACTGGGAAACCATGTGGTGCTCAAGCTGCCCGAACCCGATGCGGTCCCGAGCCTCTACACCCGGGGCATCGCGCATAAACTTCTACATATTTTCGTGGATATTTTTGACCCCGATTCGGTGCTTTGGTCTAATGAGGAACTTCTCGCCAAGCAAACAGAGCCGGATCGCCCAACCGAGGATGGCCGCGGATATGTACTTGGGAAATTGGTCGGTCACCCGGCGGGGTGGGCTAATTTCCTCAGCGATTCCGATTCGGTAAAGTTCGACATGGCCTTGTTGCCAGCTGGCGCAACAGTTGAACGCCTCGGCACCGGAACGTTGGTGCTGCTCGGGCAAGACCCAGCTAACCCGCCGCTTCGTGATGTCCTTCAGGTGCGCAGGGCAATGGGCTACGAGGTGCCCACTCAACAGACAGAATCATCTGAAGACCTGGACGCCGCCTCGGCTGGCTCGGCGGCAGCGCCTCTCGCACCGGGAGCCTCTGTGAGCCCGACGGACAGAGGGCAATCCGACCCTCGATCCGGCATCGAAACACGCGGTGTTGGAGATCCAGCAAGCAACACCGATGCTCGGCGCAGCGACGCTCAGCGCGGTACCACCGCCCACGACTGATACTTGGCTGAATCATGGTCAACTGCACGTCTGGGATCAGGCCGTTCGCCTCCGGGCGTACCCATGCAATACGACGCTCACACCATCCCGTGTGACAAAGCCGCGGCATCACCGCCGCTGCTGCACCGCATGCGAAGCTGAGTTGTCTACGACAACGACGGCAAGGCGAC